>NZ_JADYXE010000003.1:0-142475 GCF_015864465.1 Pseudoalteromonas sp. SWN29 | reverse complement strand
GGCGTATTTCAATATGGGGTAGAGCCAAATTTTTAAGGCTGCACTTAAAATTTTTCTTAAGTACCTACCTATGACATCCATGTAGGCAACAAAGAGTTAATCGCCCCTAGGCAGAACCCTTTGGGCAGCGCATGTTTGGATTTTATGCATCGTTATCGCCTAATTATGGGGAATAACCACACAACATAGGCTCTGCCTTACCTAAAAACCAAACACACTGCTGCAAATTCAACCTCGAAAGATAGACAGGACCTTACTTAGATTTCCATCAATTCTGTTTCTTTAGCCGCTAATAGAGTATCCATTTCTTTAATAAACTTATCAGTAAGCTTTTGAATTGCATCATCTGATTGACGCGCTTCATCTTCAGAAATGTCTTTCTCTTTTAATAAACTTTTTACATCGCCATTAGCATCACGACGAATGTTACGAATAGCAACACGACCGCCTTCTACTTCAGCGCGTACAATTTTAATTAAATCTTTACGACGCTCTTCAGTAAGAGGAGGAAGTGGTACACGAATAACAGTACCTGCTGACATAGGGTTTAAACCTAAGTCAGACGCCATAATTGCTTTTTCAACAGCTTGCGCTAAAGACTTATCAAACACACCAATAGCCAGTGTACGAGAATCTTCAATTGTTACGTTAGCAACTTGGTTTAAAGGCGTTGGTGCACCGTAGTACGACACCATAATGCCATCTAAAATTGCAGGGTGTGCACGGCCAGTACGAATTTTAGATAGTTGACTACCTAGTGCAGTTACACTTTTTTGCATGCGCGCTTGCGCGTCTTTTTGAATATCGTTAATCACGGTTTAATCCTAATTATTTGATTATTTCATCTGAGGCTTGTGAAGAAATAAGTGTTCCTTCCGCTTCACCCATAATTACGCGTTTTAGCGCGCCTGATTTATTCATGTTAAATACGCTCAATGGCATTTTATGATCGCGAGCTAGAGTAAACGCCGCTAAATCCATAACTTTTAATTCTTTGTCAATAACTTCATTGTAGCTTAAATGGGTATAAAGCGTCGCATCTGGATTTTTAACAGGGTCATCACTGTATACGCCATCAACTTTAGTCGCTTTAATTACAGTATCCGCTTCAATTTCGATACCGCGTAAACACGCAGCAGAATCGGTAGTAAAAAACGGATTACCTGTACCGGCTGCAAAAATAACAACGCGACCAGTTTTTAATAAGCTAATTGCTTCAGCCCAATTATAAGCGTCACATACACCATTAAGCGGAATAGCCGACATTAAACGACAGTTTACAAATGCACGGTGTAGCGCATCACGCATTGCAAGGCCATTCATAACCGTTGCAAGCATACCCATGTGATCGCCTACTACGCGGTTCATACCTGCTTCTGCAAGTGATCCACCGCGTAAAAAGTTACCTCCACCAATAACTAAACCCACTTCTACGTCGAGTTCTACTAGCTCTTTAATTTCTTGAGCCATACGATCTAAAACTTTAGGGTCGATGCCAAAGCCTGCGTCTCCCATTAAAGCTTCACCACTTAATTTGAGAAGAACACGTCTAAAAATAGGTTTGCGATTGATAATCATAGTATTGGGGCCAACTTTTATTGAATTATGGATAAAAAATAACCGCGCTTATGTTAAACATAAAAGCGCGGTTATTTTAAAGAATTTCTAGCTGCGAAGCAAAACCAAATAGTACTTTAATTGCATCTAATTTCCTTTTGCTTCACAAATAGTAATCTTACTTAGCTTTAGCAGCAGCGATTTGAGCAGCAACTTCAGCAGCAAAATCTTCTTCTTTCTTCTCGATGCCTTCACCAACTTCTACACGTACGAAGCTAGTAACTGTTGCGTTTTTCTCTTTAAGAATATCGCCAACAGTTTTCTTAGGCTCCATGATGAAAGCTTGACCAGTAAGAGAAACCTCACCAGTGAATTTTTTCATACGGCCAACAACCATCTTCTCAGCGATTTCAGCAGGCTTGCCTTCATTCATCGCGATTTCGATTTGTACTTGCTTTTCTTTAGCAACAACGTCAGCAGGTACATCTGAAGGTGTTAGGTATTCAGGGCTAGATGCAGCAACGTGCATTGCAACGTGCTTAAGTGTTTCTTCATCAGCAACACCAGCAACAACAACACCGATACGATCGCCATGACGGTACTCAACTAGGTTTTCACCAGTTACATACTGTAAACGACGTACATTGATGTTTTCGCCAATTTTAGTAACTAGCTCAACACGGTCTTCTTCAAACTTAGCTTGTAAGTCTTCGATAGAGATAGTGTCAGCAATTGCAGCGTCAGCAACTTTATTAGCAAATGCTAAGAAGCTTACGTCTTTTGCAACGAAATCTGTTTGACAGTTAACTTCTACTAGTACTGCAACACCCGCGTTTTGCTTGATGATGATAGTACCTTCAGCAGCAATGTTACCTGCTTTTTTAGCAGCTTTAGCAGCGCCACTTTTACGCATGTTTTCAATCGCTAACTCGATGTCGCCATCAGTCTCAGTTAACGCTTTTTTACAATCCATCATGCCAGCGCCTGTGCGCTCGCGTAATTCTTTAACTAGGGCAGTAGTTACAGCCATTAGTAAATCCTCAAATCTGAAATCAGGTTAGATAAGCGGGTTACCCGCTCGACAAGAATAGCAAGTCTTCACCTTAAAAAGATGAAGACTTGATGACAGCTAATTACTCAGCTTCAACGAAATCGTCTTTCTCAGCTTGAGCAACGATGTTATTCTCGCGGCCTTCAGTAATAGCAGCTGCAACAGCGCTAGTGTAAAGGCTTACAGCACGGATAGCATCATCGTTACCAGGTACGATGTAATCAACACCGTCTGGGTTAGAGTTAGTATCTACGATTGCAACAACTGGAATACCTAGGTTGTTTGCTTCACGGATAGCAATGTGCTCGTGGTCAGCATCGATAACGAAAAGCGCGTCTGGAAGACCGCCCATGTTTTTGATACCACCAAGGCTCTTTTCAAGCTTTTCCATTTCGCGGTTAAGCGTTAACGTTTCTTTCTTAGTTAACTTCTCGAAAGTTCCGTCTTGGCTTTGTGCTTCAAGGTCTTTAAGACGCTTGATTGATTGACGTACAGTTTTCCAGTTAGTCAACATACCACCTAACCAACGGTGATTTACGAAGAACTGGTCGCTTTCTAAAGCAGCTGATTTAACTGCGTCGCTTGCTGCGCGCTTAGTACCAACGAAAAGAACTTTACCTTTGTTTGCTGCAGCACCTGATAAAAACTTAAGTGCGTCGTTGAACATTGGTACAGTTTGCTCAAGGTTGATGATATGTACACGGTTACGTGTGCCGAAGATGAAAGGCTTCATCTTAGGGTTCCAGTAACGTGCTTGGTGACCAAAGTGAACACCAGCTTGAAGCATATCGCGCATTGAAACGTTTGCCATTTTATAGATCCTCTATAGTTGTTTAGGGTTAGGCCTCCACATATCCCATAGCACCAACACCGAAGTAATTAAACTTCAAATGCACCCAAGTGTATGTGACGATACGTGTGTGTGTTAAAATAAAATTGTGTTTGCCTTAAATACAAAAAATCATTTAAGAATTTATTTGTAAAAAGACGGCGCGCTTTATACCATATTAAAATTAAATACTCAACGTCGCGTGCAAAATTTGTTCTGCGACAAATGTTAAAAACTCAACTTTGGAGCCTCAATGAGCGCTATTATCAAGACCCCTGAAGAAATAGAGAAAATGCGCGTAGCTGGGCGCTTAGCGGCCGATGTACTTGAAATGATCGGCCCTCATGTAGTGCCAGGTGTTACCACCGATGAGCTAAATACAATTTGTCATGATTATATTGTTAATGTGCAACAAGCAATCCCTGCTCCATTAAATTATCATGGCTTTCCAAAATCAGTTTGTACGTCAGTTAATCATGTTATTTGTCACGGAATTCCAAATGACAAAGCATTAAAAGAAGGCGACAGCGTAAATATTGACGTAACGGTCATTAAAGATGGTTACCACGGTGACACATCTAAAATGTTCCACGTTGGTACACCAAATATTCAAGGTAAACGTCTTGCAGAAGTAACGCAAGAAAGCTTATACCTTGCTATCAAAATGGTAAAACCAGGTGTGCGCTTAGGTGATATTGGTGAAGCAATTCAAAAATATGCAGAGAGCTTTAATTACTCAATTGTACGTGAGTATTGCGGCCATGGTATTGGCGCAGGATTTCATGAAGAACCACAAATAATGCATTACGGTAAAGCCGGTACTGGCGAAGCCTTAAAAGCAGGTATGTGTTTAACTATTGAACCTATGGTTAATGCGGGTAAACGCCAATGTAAGCTTCTTAAAGATGATTGGACAGTAGTTACACGCGACCGTAGTTTGTCTGCGCAGTGGGAACATACTTTATTAGTGACTGAAAATGGTGTTGAAATTTTAACGCTACGATCAGATGATACAATCGACAGGATTATCGAACACTAATAAAAACCGAACCATTTGATAAAAGTACTTATCAAAATAAAGGTTCTACAAGGAGCCAGCCCACGTGGCATTACCCAACAAAGTAAAAAAGTTGCTCAGCGATGCTGAGCAACTTAGTGATTATCGCGATTGTTCTAGCTATTTTTATAAATGGCTACATAACGAGTTTTCTAAACAACCGGTTGGGAATTTAATTAATGCCCGGGCTGAGTTTATTGACCGCCTACTCATAAAGCTGTTTCATGTTTACGACTTAGCGCATGAGCCTGATTTAGCGCTAATTGCTGTAGGCGGATACGGACGTGGCGAGCTACATCCCTACTCCGACATCGACTTTTTATTGCTTGTAACTAAACCGCCAAGCGAAGAAATATGCGAAAAAATAGGCCAGTTTGTCACCATGCTATGGGATCTCAACTTAGAGATAGGTCACAGCGTGCGCACCATAGAACAAGCCATTGAGCAAAAACGTGAAGATGTTACTTTTGCCACCAGCTTGCTCGAAAGCCGCCTTATTTTTGGTAACCACATTGAGTTTGAAAAGCTCAAAATGCATATTCTTGAAACGCCAGTATGGCGCTCAGGTGAATTTTTTACTGCTAAAGTTCAAGAGCAAAACTTACGCCACAGAAAGTGCCACGGCACCGCGTATAACCTTGAGCCAAACATTAAAGAAAACCCTGGTGGTCTGCGCGACTTACAAACTATTATTTGGGTGGCAAAAAAGCATTTTAGAACCGAAACCCTGCAAGAATTAATAAGTCACGGATACTTAACTCACGAAGAGTTTCAAGAGCTTTCTGAGTGCCTAGAAAACCTATGGAATATTCGCTTTGCACTGCATTTAGCTGCAGGTCGAGCCGAAAACCGTTTATTGTTTGATCATCAACCGCAAGCCGCTGAAATTTTAGGTTTTGGTAGCGACGGCAAAGCCTCCGTCGAGCGTATGATGAAACGCTTATTTAGAATAATGAGCCGCGTGCGCGAGCTTAACCAAATGCTACTTTCATACTTTGAACAAAGTATAATGCCCGAAAGTAGTGAAAAAACGGTGATAGAACTCGACAGAAACTTTGAACAAGTGGGCCATCAAATACGCGTAAAAGATCCGTCGGTATTTTTTAGACGCGACCAACTCTTTGTATTGTTTGAACACATAGCCGATAACCCAGCAATAACGCATATTTACCCAAGCACTATTCGTACCATTCGCCAGGTGCGCCGTCGTTTATTGGGTGACTTACAAGATTACGCAGCCTGCCGTGAAGCATTTTTACGCTTAGTTAAACACCCTAATGGCATGGGACGCGCATTTACGCTGATGCACAAGCACGGCATGCTTGCCGCTTACCTACCACAGTGGCGTAATATATTTGGGCAAATGCAGTTTGATTTATTTCATGCTTATACCGTTGATGAGCACACCCATAAGTTAATCAAAAATATTTACGAATACTTTGATAAAACAGGCATTAGCGAGTTTCCTATTTGTAGTGAAATAGTTACTCGAATGGATAAACCAGAGTTACTTTATTTAGCCGGTATTTTTCATGATATTGCTAAAGGCCGAGGTGGCGACCATTCAGAACTTGGCGCTGTTGATGCCATAGCTTTTGCTAAATTGCATGGCTTTTCATCGGCTGATGCTAAGCTAGTAGCATGGCTTGTAAGTAACCATTTACTTATGTCGGTTACCGCACAGCGTAAAGATATTAACGACCCAGCTGTAATAAAAGACTTTGCTACACGTATTAAAACAGAGCGCCAACTCGACTATCTATATTGTTTAACCGTTGCCGACATACGTGCAACCAACGACAACTTATGGAACGATTGGAAAAACACCCTACTGCGTGAGCTTTATTTACACACGCAACGCGCACTACGCTTAGGGCTCGAAAACCCAATGGATCAACGCGACCAAATTCGCGACAAAAAGCATCAAGCTAAACAGCGTCTACTTAATTTAGGTTATCAAGAGGAACAAATTGATTTAATTTGGAGCCGCTTTAAAGCCAACTATTATACCGCTTTTAGTGAACAGCAAATATCATGGCAAACCGAGCATTTATTAAATAGCCCCGACTTAAGCCAACCCAGTGTTATTGTGTCTAACAAAGCGATGCATGGCGGTACGCAAGTATTTGTATACAGCCCTTACTCTGGCGCATTATTTGCCAGATTAGTGAGCGTAATTGGCTCTAAAAAAGCACAAATACAACACGCCCAAGTACTGACCACAAAAGACGGTTATATACTGTTTAGCTTTGTAATACTTGAAGTGAGCGGCGACCCTATAGCCAGTGGTAGAGCGCAATCAATTAAACGTGGGCTTGAGCAAGCACTAAGCGATCCGCGTAAAAAAATTCGCTTTAAAAAGAGCCGAACTCAACGCTTTAAAGATTTTAATATTAAACCTAAAATTGTACTGCGCCCACATGCACGCAAAGATCGTAGCTTAATAGAAATTCAAGCCGTCGATATTCAAGGTTTACTAACCAAAATAGCCGAAGTTTTCCAAGCGCATTTACTACACATTCACGCTGCCCGTATTACCACAGTAGGTGAACGTGCCGAGGATTTCTTTGTTGTATCTAATAACGAATACCAAGCGCTGACTGATGAAGAGCAAGCAAAAATTCATCAGGCATTACGTAAAAAATTCAACGCCGAAACAGAATAGAGGACACACATGTCAGATTTAAAAACGATGATCGAAAACGCATGGGACAACCGCGATAGCATTAGCCCAAGCACAGTATCAAGCGACGTAAAACACGCTATTATCGACGCACTTGATTTACTTGATAGCGGCGCTGCACGCGTTGCTGAAAAAAAATCAGGTGAATGGGTTGTACACCAGTGGCTTAAAAAAGCAGTGTTACTGTCGTTTCGTATTCGCGACAACCAACCAATGAACGATGGCGTAAACCAGTTTTACGACAAGGTACCGCTTAAATTTAGCGACTACACCCCAGAGCAGTTTCAGCAAGGCGGTATGCGCGTAGTACCAAACGCAGTAGCACGTAAAGGCAGCTTTGTAGGTAAAAACGTTGTACTTATGCCATCGTACGTAAACATTGGCGCCTACGTTGACGACGGCACCATGGTTGATACATGGGCGACTGTAGGCTCGTGTGCACAAATTGGTAAGAACGTGCATTTATCAGGTGGCGTTGGCATAGGCGGCGTTTTAGAGCCTCTACAAGCTAACCCAACCATCATTGAAGACAACTGCTTTATTGGCGCACGTTCTGAAATTGTGGAAGGCGTAATTGTTGAAGAAGGCGCTGTAATTTCAATGGGCGTTTACATCAGCCAAAGCACCCGTATTTATGACCGCGAAACTGGCGAAATTCACTACGGCCGCGTACCAGCAGGCGCAGTAGTTGTTCCAGGCGCACTACCGTCAAAAGATGGCACCCACAGCCTTTACGCTGCAATCATCGTGAAAAAAGTAGACAAGCAAACACGCGAAAAAGTAGGCATAAACGCCCTACTCCGCTCAATTGATGAGTAATCGAAGGTTAGGTTGAGTGAAACGAAACCCAACGATACGTTGAAGTTAGGTGTTTTAGCTGAACTTTACTTGTATATAGAAAAGCTCTAAGCCTTTGGTTTAGAGCTTTTTTGTTTATGGCAATAAACTCTCAATCAAGCAGCATTATTTTTGTCTTAATGAATAACGTATTAACTGGATCTTCTATCTTAAAGTCATATATGTAGTCTGTTTCTTCATTAAATCTTTTTAGGTAATGATTAGCTAATGGATCGTAGCGACTCTCATGCAGCCAACTATAAAACTTCCCTAACTCATAACTTAGCTTTCGACTTAAATCTGATTTAGGCTCAAGAAGTCCGTCATTATCTAAATCTATAATATTCATCAATTGGAGATTTATTTTTATTTCATCAATTAATAACTCTAACGACCTTCTGTAATTAGCAGCCTTAATTTCAAGATCTGGCTCTAAAGGCTCGGCTTCGTAAACCATAATTAAATTATCAATAACATCATTATAATAATCATTGTTTAATCTTATCTCAGACTCATTTTTTAAAATATATAACTGCTCTAAATAGGATGCTTTAGTTTCTATAGGCTGCTTAGTTAAAATCAGCTTAAAATCGTTAAATAATTTTGTTATTGCTTGAGATAGAACATCCAGATAGTTGTATCTCTTAAGAAGGAAACAAAATAGTTCGTTAGAGTTAAGAACCATAACTAAATCACTCTCACCCACTTTATTGCTATATAAGTTAACAGTAAGCTCATCATTATCCATGTGGTCATCATAAGGCCAACTAGCAAACCTTTTACAGTCTGAATGATTCAAATTTACAGGGTGAGCACCAAATGACGCTCTTATTGATTTGAAGTAGCTGTTGTCGTCCTCATCAAATAAACGATTTGTAAAACACTCCTTTTCGCCGGAGAAAGGCAGAGTCCTCGGGTTTATAAACACTCGGTGTAGTTGGGTTATTGCTTCTGAAACGAGATCTATCGCAGAAATTAAAGAAAACATCTGCATTACACGCACATCAATATTTTCCTCAAATCCTGGGGTATGTTGTAAATACCTAATCGATACAGTGATCCAGTCCATACAAGAACAAATTAGATTCCATTGGTTTTTGTCATTTTTATTATGATAAGTGTTATAAACAAAACTTGAATTGGAATTTACCAGATCTCTAAAGTCAGAAATCTTGTCATCCTTGATCGCCTTTTCCATTAACTTTTACTCTGAAGCTAGTTATTAGCTCTAAAATATCACTAAAAATACAAACGTATAAAGAAAAAAGGAATCTTTTAATCTAGGCCAAAAAAATATTGGTGGTAAAACAAGCGCCGAAGTAAATAAGGTCATTAGAGGTTCGTTGGGTTTCGTTTCACTCAACCCAACCTACCAAAAAATCTCCCAAAACCAAAAAAGCACTTATAAAAATAAGTGCTTTTGTTGGTTTGCTCAATTAGTGTGGTTTACAGCGCGTTAAATACGTCGTCAGTTTTAGCTGCGCAAATAAAATCGTTTTTGTGTAGGCCTTTAATTGAATGGCTCCACCATGTAACCGTTACTTTGCCCCACTCGGTTAATAAACCTGGATGATGGCCTTCGTCTTCTGCCATGTCGCCTACTTTGTTAGTAAACGCGATAGCCTGTTTAAAGTTTTTAAATTTATAAACACGCTCAAGCTGCATAATGCCGTCGCGTACTTCTGGTACCCAGTCTGGGATTTTAGTAATTAATTGCGCTAACTCTTCGTCAGATACTTTTGGCGCATCGACATGACAGGCTTCGCATTTTTGTGCACTTAATGAAGACATTCTAAATCCTTACTTTTAGCTTTTTTAGCATTAATGTTTAACTGGCTAATTTTTCTTTTGGTGGAAATTTTGGGTCGTGCAAGCCAAGCTCTTTAGCTCGCTCAACCAAAGTCATAATATCCATTTGCGATATATCAAACAGATCATGAATCGAATTTATGGTGTAGTACTGTGGTTGCATAATATCAATACGGTACGGCGTACGCAGTACATCAAGCACATTCATTGGGCTGATTTCTGGGGTGTTTGAGTATACGTACTGGGTTTCACCTGGGCTTGATAAAATACCGCCGCCGTAAATACGCAGGCCATCTTCGGTTTGCATTAAACCAAATTCAACCGTAAACCAGTATATACGCGCAAGGTATACACGGTCCTTTTTCTGCGCTGCGTAACCTAATTGCCCGTACTTATGCGTAAACTCGGCAAAGTCAGGATTAGTTAGCATGGCGCAATGGCCAAATATTTCATGAAAAATATCTGGCTCTTGTAGGTAGTCAAATTCTTCGCGGCTACGAATAAATGTAGCTACCGGAAACTGCTTGTTTGCCAGTAATCTAAAAAACTCATCAAAGTCGATAAGCGCAGGTACTGGCGTAACTTGCCACCCAGTAGTGGCTAGCAATACTTCGTTTAGTTCGCTTAACTGAGGAATACGATCGTGCGGCAGGTTAATCTTTTTTAACCCTTGCATGTACTCATTGCAGGCTTTGCCTTCTATGCACGCAAGTTGGCGTGCTACAAGCTCAGACCAAATTTTATTTTCTTCATCACTCCAATGTATAACACCATTTTCGTCTGGTGTTTTGGATGTGTATTTACTTGCTTTAGCCATAAGTACCTTCTTGGGTGTGTGCCCTAAATCGGTGTCAGTGTGATACTCAAATCTATTGAATATCGAATGACCCCATACTATGCAAAAGTGAAGAAAAGTTTAATAGATAGGCTAACATCAGTATTTGGCACGATCACTACAATCGTAAATTTATAATTACACCTGTGGAACATTAAAAATACAGGCCTTAAATTAAAGGCCTGCAGCCTGACTTTTCACGTACACAATTAAATACACCTAGCCAATTTGAGTGAAAGCTTGGTTTAAATCACTAATAATGTCGTTAACATCTTCAAGCCCAACCGAGAGCCTGATCAGCCCATCACTTATTCCAGCGGCAGCTCGCTCCTCTGGCGTATAAGGCGAGTGGGTCATAGATGCAGGATGCTGAATCAGTGTTTCAGCGTCGCCTAGGCTTACAGCAAGTGTACAAAGTTTCATACTATCAATAAATTGCGCGCCATCTTGTAGCGTACCTTTTATTTCAAATGCAATAACACCACCAGCGGCTTTCATTTGGTTACCAATAAACTTATAACCTGGATGCGATTTAAGCCCAGGGTAATATACGGTACTTACTTGTGGGTGCGCTTCTAGATATTCAGCTATTATTTGTGCGCTTTGACAATGGCGCTCTATTCTAATAGCGAGTGTTTTTAGGCCTCGATTAATTAGCCATGCATCGTGCGGGCTTATGGTTGCACCAATATCTTTTAGTACGGTCATTTTAATGTGTGTTATGTGCTCAAGCGATCCACATACAATACCCGCTACTACATCACCATGGCCGTTTAAGTACTTGGTCGCACTGTGCATTATAATGTCGATACCGTATTTTTTAGGCGATTGCAGTAGCGGCGTTAAAAAGGTGTTGTCGACCACACTAATTAAATTGTGCTCTTTAGCAACTGCGCCAATCAGTGCCAAATCAATAACCGCCATAGTGGGGTTAATTGGCGTTTCTACAAATATCATTTTTGAATTAGGTTTAATGGCAGCGCGTAGTTCGTCCTCGTTGGTCATATCAACAAACGTGACTTCGATTCCCCAGCGCGGCAACATATGCGAGAAAAACGCAAAGGTACAACCATACAAAGCACTTGAGGCAACAAGGTGATCTCCCTGCGATAAAAAGCTCAGTACTGAGGCTGATACTGCCCCCATACCTGTTGCGGTTGCAGCTGCGGCTTCACAGCTCTCTAGTTGGGCAACTTTTTGTTCAAGCTCTGTGGTTGTGGGGTTTCCTAAGCGCGTATAGATATAGCCAGGTTCGTCGCCTGCAAAACGCGCAGCACCTTGTGCGGCGTTTTCAAAATGAAAGGTAGAGGTTTGATACAAAGGAGAAGTAAGTGCGCCGTGCGGGTCGTTTGCTTTTTGTGGTCCGTGAATACATTGGGTGTTTATATGATGCTTGCTCATTGTAGGCTCGTTTTTTGATTATTATGTTTTTGCGATTCAACAATCAAAACGTATGCGCTTACAAACAGCAAGCATGCCGGATGCTCAGATGGCTATTTGTGTAAAAACCGTGCAGCTCATGTTTGTACACAAATATTGCCACTACCCTTACTGCGTTGACTCCGCCTTTTTACGGCTCATAATTTTACCTGCGATGCTTTGCACAGTGCCTTTTAGTAAGCTGCGTTTGTTCTCAAGCCGTGGTAATGGGCGGCTAAGCTCCATTGCTTTGTAACCAATACGTGCAGTAAAAATACCCGCGCTTACGCCCTGCGCAGCCCGTCCCGAAAGCTTACCTAATAGCTCAGCACTCAATGCAGTTGCAGCAAGGTCAGATACAAGCTCTGCACTGCCTACAAACATTACTTGTTTTATTAGCATGCGGTATAGCTTTATACGGCTTGCGTAGCCAAAACCAATGCCGTAAATTTTACCAATTTGTTCAATCAGTTTAGTACCGCGCCAAAGCACAGCCATCATATCAACCAGCGCAAGTGGGCTTAGGGCAACTAGCAGTGCAGATTCAGTCGCAAAACGATTTATAAGCTTTTTAGCTTTGGTGTCTTGGGTTATTAATAAACTATTGGCGTACAGCGTCATGATTTCTTTGTCGCTGTGATGCATCGCTACTTGGTTTTTAAAGGTTTCAAAGTTATCAAGCTCTTGGTGTTTATTTAGCTTTTCGAGCCAAGGTAATGCACCACCTACTTGCTCGCTGTTTAAAAGCCTGTCGGCTTCAACTCGGTGCAATTGGTTACGCTTTAAACTGCGCAGCATTCGGTACTCTCGCCACAATAAGCGCCCTATTAGCAGCACACCACTTACAACCGCAGTTAAATAAACACTGCCTAAAATAATTGACTGCTCGAAAGCAAATACTAACGAGTACGCAAACTCTAAAAGCACCAGTACTATAAAACTAATAGCAAACACACCTTTAAGCGTTTGCCACTTTGACTTTTTGTACACAGGCTCAAGATCAATTTCGGGCTCTAATGCTTCATCTTCAAGTTCTTCGTAATCACTTTGTCCGTGCTGAATAATTTTTGCAGGTGCTAAAACGGGTTCGTTTTGCTCAATGCTTTGCGTATCTATACGACGCCCTGCTTGAAATGGTTGGTTTGACTCACTCATGTTAATTTGTCTCCTAGCAGGTACTGCATGACATGATCTAATCGAATATGTTTTAGTTGTTTATCGGGGCTCGGCATTGGAGAGAACGATAAAAACTCAAATCCCTGTGCTGGCCACTCACTTTTATTTAGCATCCGCGTGGGAGGCTGCGGCGGTAAATACGTAAGCCAATCAGGCTCGTTTAATGGTTTACCGTAAATGCAATCAAGCGCTTGGCCTTTGTCGGTAATTTGGCGCGGCTGCGTTGCTGTAATTGACGACATAGCCATGGTTTCTATTTGCACACCATCAAACTTTAAATGATTACTCTGTTCATGCACGAGCGAATCAAGCAGCAGTGCTAAATCTTTATGGTGTTTTGCACTTATGTGGTCTGACTTATTAGCTGCAAATAATATTTTATCTATGTTTGGTTTAAATAAACGTTTAAAAAAGCCTGACTCACCATAGTTAAAGTGCGCGAGTAATTGGTTTATTACACTGCTTTGCTCTTGTAGTGTTTCGTGCCCTTCGTTTAGCGCACTAAGTACATCGACAAGTACAATTTGGCGGTCAAAGTGCCTAAAATGCTCATTATAAAATGGTTTTACAACTTCTTTTATATAGGCGTTAAAACGCTTAATTAAATGCGCTAAATTAGACCCCGCAACGACATTGTCACTGTTTATTTCACCCGATACCGGAAAAAACAATAACAATGGCGCGCCTTGTAAGTCGCCAGGCATAAGCATGCGCCCGGGTTGTAACATGGCAAGTTTGGTATCTTTTTTAAGCCCTACTAACATGCTTTGATAAAGCTGAGCAATATGAGCAAGTGCGTTTTCATCTACAGGCGCATTTAAATCAAGTTGCTCAACAGCAGCTAGAAAATCACTTGATGTATTTACACGCGAAGGCTGAGTTAGTAACGGATATTGCTGTTCGCACCATTGAGAATAGCTTTGTTCAAGCATAGGTAAATCAAGAAGCCATTCACCCGGGTAGTCAATAATATCTAAATAAAGCGTTGATTGCGGCGAAAAGTGCCCACGCAGCCCTGCATTACTCTGATACTTTATTGCTAAGCGTAGTGTATTAATACGCTCGGTTGATGCAGGCCACGTAGGCATCCCATCGCTGGGTAATAATGAACTTAGCGCGCGCGTATAATTAAATGTAGGGACTTTTAACGCCTCTTGCGGCACAACTTTAGTGGCAACATGGCGATGCTCGCGCATTACATCAAAAAAAGGTAAGTTTTTATCGTCCGCTTGGGTTGTTAAGTGTTTAACAAGCGCGGTAATAAAGGCTGTTTTACCACTACCACTTAGGCCTGTTACGGCAAGTTTTACGTGTTGGTCTAAACTGCGATGAAGGGCTTTTTGTGCTTTGCCTTTAATACTTTTAAAGGTCTTTTTTGCAAATGATTGGCTCATAAAGTGTCTTGCACCTAATTTGCCGTAATTTATCACGCTGCAAATAAGGTGCTATTAAATCCTTTAAAGTTTGTTAATTTCACGGCTCACCGTAAACTCACTTGAAGTAACATGGCGCTCCATATCTTGAAGGCGAGTATCTACACGCGTTAAACGCTCTTTTAAATCTTGCAATGCGCGGCGCGGTGGCTCGCCCTTTTGCCATACTTTAAATTTTACTTCTAGTGGATCGTCATGTTTAGTTGAGCTGTTAGTTTGCGCTGTCGCGGGCTCTTTTTTATCTAAAATAAACCAGGCTGCAATATACGCTACCACAAATAATGGGCCACCCGTTAGCAGTACCGCACTAACAAATATAATGCGAACTAACCATAACTCCATATTAAAGTAGTCACTTAATCCCGCACATACGCCGGCTATTTTACCGCGTTGTGGGTCTCTTAATAATTCGCGTTTGGCACTCATACTTTGCGTCTCCATTGTGGTGACTCTTGATCAAGCAATGCTTCTAGTGTTTCGACTCTGTCGGCCATTTTTTCGGCTTTATGTGCAAGCTCAAGTAACTGGCGATGTTCGTGTTCACTTAAACCTTGGCTTACTTGTTTTTTGCTACGGTAGTGTAAAATTAACCACAGCGGTGCAACAAAAATCATAAACAAGATAAATGGTGCAACTAGTATCTCTGGATCAAACATAATCCTCTCCTGACAATCCGTTTTGATGTTTTTAAGCAGTGGGGTACTTTAAGTACCCCTTTATAAGTTATTTATCAGCTAGCTTCTTTTTAAGTTCGGCTAGCTCATCATCTATCTTTTCATTTTTTTGTAGATTAGCAATTTCGTCCGCTAACGTTTTTTTACCTAAATCGTAAGACTCAATTTGAGATTCTAGTCCATCAATTTTAGTTTCGTAACGTTCAAAGCGATTAAGTGCGTCTTCTACTTTTGAGCTATCAAGTGTCTTTTTCACTTCAAGGCGCGACTCAGCCGAACGTTGGCGAAGTATAATTGCCTTTTGACGTGATTTCGCATCTGCTAGCTTTTCTTGTAGTGTCGTTACTTCTTGTTGTAGTTTCTCGATATGAGACTCTACATGTTCAAGTTCACTCGCTACTGAAGTAACTGCATCTGCAGACTTTTGCTTTTCAAGTAAGGCTGAACGCGCTAAATCGTCGCGGTCTTTACTTAAAGCCAGCTCGGCTTTATCTTGCCAATCACTTACTTGTGCTTTAAGTGTATCTAGGCGGCGTACGATTTCTTTTTTCTCAGCTAATGTTTTAGCTGATGTAGAACGTACTTCAACAAGCGTATCTTCCATTTCTTGAATAATCAGACGAACCATTTTTTCTGGGTCTTCTGCTTTATCTAAAATGGCGTTGATATTAGAATTAACAATATCTGCAAAACGTGAAAAAATTCCCATAACATTTACCTCTGTAATTAAAACTTAGTTAGTCTGCTATAACTAGTATCAATATGCTTGCCAACTTTTTAAAAGTTAAAATACACTTTATTTTCATTACGTTAAACTAAATATACAAATTTCTTTAGTTATCCCTATTTATGAAATACACTAACTGTTAGTAAAAATGACCAAGAGTTAGGAAATATGAGCCAATATCGCCAACAGGATAATTTACTCGGCCAATCAGATAGCTTCCTGTCTGTATTAGATCAGGTATCGCAACTGGCTAATTTAGATAAACCGGTACTTATTATTGGTGAACGCGGCACAGGTAAAGAGCTAATAGCAGCACGCTTACACTTTTTATCAAAACGCTGGGATCAAAACTACGTAAAGCTTAACTGTGCAGCGCTTAACGAAAACCTGCTCGAAAGTGAATTGTTTGGCCACGAAAGCGGTGCCTTTACTGGGGCAAGTAAACGCCACGAAGGTCGTTTTGAACGCGCTAATAGCGGCACACTGTTTTTAGATGAATTAGCTAACACCTCCGCTATGGTACAAGAAAAACTGCTGCGCGTTATAGAATACGGTGAGTTTGAGCGTGTTGGCGGCAAACAAACTGTAAAAGTAGATACACGCTTAGTGTGTGCTACAAACGAAGATCTTCCTTATTTAGCTGAGCAAGGTGAATTTAGAAGTGACTTACTCGATCGCCTCGCCTTTGATGTAATTACCCTGCCGCCACTGCGCGAACGCCAAGACGATATTATGCTGCTTGCTGAACAATTTGCGATGAATATGGCGCGCGATTTAGAATGGGAACTCTTTAGCGGTTTTACCCGAAGCGCAACAGAAACACTGCTTAGTTATGATTGGCCTGGTAATATTCGCGAACTTAAAAATGTCGTTGAACGCAGTTTGTATCGCCATGGTAGTGAACATATCCCCGTTCACCAGATTATTTTAGACCCATTCGACAGCCCATTTAGACCAAAAGCGCGCATTAAAGCACCTGTAGCGGCTCAAACTGTTAATGCCGAGCCTATTGTGGTTGCGCAGCCGATTGCTCAAGCAAGCGCAGATATAACCCTTGATATTCAATTTCCGTGTAGCTTAAAAGAACGTTCAAACGACTTTGAAATAAACATGATTAATAAAGCGCTCGAACATAGCCAATTTAATCAAAAGAAAACTGCAGAAGTACTTGGTTTAACGTATCATCAATTACGTGGTTATCTTAAAAAATACAACTTGTTGGATCAACAATAGTCAGAGGTTATGCGGGTGCATAAATTATTACTTGTTTTGCTTGCCACCACTTTAGTTGGTTGCCTTGATAGCAAAGAAGAAATCATAGAAGAAAAAAACCAAGGCTTAGTTTACTGCGCTGAAGCCAACCCTGTGTCGTTTAATCCGCAAGTCACGACCACCGGTTCAACTATTGATATAATTGCTAACCAATTATACGACCGTCTAATTAGCATTGACCCTGTTACGGCAGAGTTTCAAAGTGAGCTGGCAACCGATTGGAAAATTAGTAAAGATGGTAAATCGGTTACCTTTACCCTGCGTAAAGATGTAAAGTTTCATACTACTTCTTATTTTACCCCCTCGCGGGATTTTAACGCCGACGACGTTATATTTACCTTTAGCCGATTATTCGATGTATACAATCCATATCACTTTGTGGGCGATGCCAATTACCCGTATTTTCAAAGTGTGGGGATTGATCAACTTATTCGTAAAATTGTCCGCGTGTCTGACTATCAAGTCCGTTTTGAATTGTTTAATCCTGAAAGTAGCTTTTTAGCCAATATGGCTACCGACTTTGCTGTGGTGCTTTCAGAAGAATACGCCATGAAACTTAAGAAAAACAATCAAGAAAACTTATTTGATCAGTACCCAATTGGTACCGGTCCGTATATTTATAAAGAATATCGTCGAGATCACCTTGTACGCTTTTACCGTAATCCACTTTATTGGAAGCACGATGTAGCACTTGAG
The DNA here is from genome assembly GCF_015864465.1 of Pseudoalteromonas sp. SWN29. Taxonomy (NCBI): domain Bacteria; kingdom Pseudomonadati; phylum Pseudomonadota; class Gammaproteobacteria; order Alteromonadales; family Pseudoalteromonadaceae; genus Pseudoalteromonas; species Pseudoalteromonas sp. SWN29. The sequence goes on along the minus strand of NZ_JADYXE010000003.1, from coordinate 124,420 downwards.
CAACTCGTTTACGACATAACGCCTAATGGCACTGCGCGCATAGCCAAAATGCTGACTAAAGAGTGCGATGTAACGGCTCACCCAAGTAGTGCGCAATTAAGTATTTTAGCGCAACGCGATGATATAAATATCGAAAAAGAAACAAACTTAAACATAGGTTATTGGGCGTTTAATACAGAACGTGCCCCATTTGACGATTTACGCGTACGCCAAGCACTCGCGCATGCAATAGATGTAGATAAAATAATGCAGGCGGTTTATTACGGTAACGGTACTCGCGCACAATCTATTTTGCCACCAACCTCTTGGGCGTTTGAGCCACAAGAAGATATTCCTACGTTTGATCCAGAACTTGCTAAAAAGTTACTTATTGAAGCAGGCTTACCTGATGGCTTTGATATGACAATATGGGCTATGCCTGTGAGTCGTATTTATAACCCTAACGCACGTAAAATGGCTGAGCTTATGCAAAGTGATTTACGCAAAGTGGGCGTTAATGTAAGCATTGTAGAATATGAGTGGAACACGTTTATTCAGCGTATTGGCGAGCACAGGCACGACAGCGTGTTACTTGGTTGGGCGGCAGATACACCCGATCCTGATAACTTTTTTAGCCCACTGCTCAGTTGTACCGCTACTTTTAGTGGCAAAAACCCAGCAAACTGGTGTAATCCCCAATTTGATTTATTGCTTACTCAAGCACTCGACACCACTGATTTAAACAAACGTAAAAAATACTACGACGATGCACAAAGTTTGATTATTAAAGAGCTGCCGTTATTGCCTATTGCTCATGGCCTGCGCTTTCAAGCGAGTAGCGCCGATGTGGAAGGCATAACACTTGGCCCGTTTGGCGCTATTTCGCTTGCCAATGCGAGGAAAAAATAATGATCTTAGATTATATTTTACGCCGCCTTGGTTTATTCCTTTTTATGATACTAATGCTTAGTGTATTTACGTTTTCGCTAGCGTATTTATTTCCTGGTGATCCACTCAGTAATTTAAGTGGCATACCGAGCAGTAACTTTGCACAGCATAGTGAGCTTGAAGACAAATATTTATACAACAGCAATTACTTTATGCAATACATTGCCTTTTTAGGGCGAATATTTCAGGGTGATTGGGGGTTTTCGTTTGCCTCGGGTAACAGCGTCTTTAGCCATATTGTTGATTTGCTACCGGCCACTTTAGAGCTAAGTATTTATGCTTTAATTGTATCGGTTGTTGTTGGTGTACCTTCGGGTATTTTAGGCTCTGGCTATCATAAACGTTGGCCCGACAAGCTTATAAACTCGACCACTATGGTTGGGTATTCGATGCCTGTATTTTGGCTCGCATTATTGTTAATTATGGTTTTTTCATTAAAGCTTGGCTGGTTTCCTATGTCGGGCAGAATGGGACTACTTTACGAAATACCCGCAAATACTGGGTTTATTTTAATTGATATTGCACTTGCTGGCTTTCCGTATAAAGGCATGGCTTTTATTGATGCGCTGCGCCACTTAACACTTCCGACTATTGTACTGGCTATGTATCCAACCACGGTATTAGTGCGCTTTACTCGCGAGTCGATGCTTAAAGTAATGGATCAAAACTTTATTAAAACAGCTAGGGCAAAAGGCCTTAACCGCCGTCAACTTATCATGCACCATGCACTGCGTAATGCATTACTGCCGGTAATTAAGCAAATTGGTTTGCAATTTAGTACGCTAATAACGCTTGCGATGATTACCGAAGTTATTTTTTCGTGGCCGGGTATTGGCCGATGGCTAATCGATAGTATTTATCAGCGTGACTTTCCTGCAATTCAAGGCGGATTAATGGCGGTATCTTTATTTGTTATTTTAGCTTCTATTACAGCTGAACTTACTTACACTTTATTCGATCCACTCTCGCGGAATCAGGCTCATGGCAAAGTTTAATTTATTTTCTGAAGAGTCGAATAAATCGCCACTCGCGCGACTTTGGCGAAAGTTTAAAAATAACCACCCTGCTTTGGTTGGTTTATGGATATTTATAGCGTTTGCACTATTAGCCGCCACCGCTCCTTTTTTAGCCCCGTATGGTGTAAATCAACAACACAGTGATGCACTACTTATTCCACCATCGTGGCGAGAAATGGGCGATGTACGCTTTCTTTTAGGTACCGATGATTTAGGCCGTGATGTACTCTCGCGCTTAATGAATGGGGCTACGTATACGTTTGGCCTTTCTGTTGTAGCCGCCCTAATCACCACTATTTTTGGTGTATTAGTAGGTACTTTTGCAGGGATTAGTAAAGGGCTGCGTTCAAGCTTTTTAAATCATTTACTTGATATAACGCTTTCTATTCCTTCTTTGTTATTGGCAATAATCATAATCGCCATACTCGGCCCAGGTTTAATGAATACCGTATGGGCCATTATTTTAGCGTTACTGCCGCAGTTTATTCACTCAGTGCGTAACCTGATTGTTGATGAATTAAGTAAAGACTACATTACTGCGTTTAAACTCGATGGCGCATCTAATTGGCATATTATATCGCGCGGTATTTTCCCTAATATTTATGAGCATATTGTGGTTATATTCACGATGGCGCTTTCTACCGCTATATTAGATATTTCAGCACTGGGATTTTTAAAATTAGGGGCTCAGCCACCAACGACCGAATGGGGCGCAATATTAGCCGAAAACCTAGGCCTTATTTATTTAGCGCCGTGGACTGTAGCGCTACCTGGTGTGCTGTTATTTTTAGCCGTGTTATCTACTAATTTAGTAGGCGATGGCCTGCGACAAGTGCTTAAAGCACGTAAGGCTGATTAAATGCAATTACTCGATGTTCGTAACTTAACAATTGAACTACGTACCTCTGAAACTGTAATTAGAGCCGTAGACAGAGTGAGTTTTAGCTTAAAAGAAGGCGAAGTACATGCGCTTGTAGGCGAGTCTGGCTCTGGTAAAAGCCTAATAGCAAAAGCGATTATTGGTGTATTGAACGAACGCTGGGATATTACTGCCGACCGTATACATTGGCGCGGCGTAGACTTAATGCGTTTAAGCCCAGAAAAGCGCCGTAAAATAGTAAGCCAAGATATAGCGATGATCTATCAAGATCCAAGCCGCTGCCTTGACCCAACCGCTAAAATATTTGATCAAATTGCCGAAACACTCCCTGAGGTAGCAACTAAAGGTTTCTTTTTAAAACGCAACCGCGAAAGAAAAGACAGAGTAAAAGCACTTATTCATAAAGTGGGTATTAAAAACCACGAAGCGGTACTAAGTAGTTACCCCCATGAGCTCTCCGAAGGCGTATGCCAAAAAGTAATGATTGCGATGGCCATTGCTCGCACGCCTAAGTTATTAATAGCTGATGAGCCAACTACAGCGCTTGAAAGCACAACTCGCGCACAAGTATTTAGGTTATTAAAAAGCTTAAACCAGCTTAAAAACATGTCTATTTTAATGATTTCTCATGAACTTGAAGAGATTGCACATTGGTCGCATGGTATTCATGTTTTATATTGCGGGCAAATGGTTGAAGCAGGCCCAACTCATGAAATATTTAAACAGCCTCGCCATCCATACACGCAAGCCTTATTAAAAAGTTTGCCAGACTACGAACAAGGTTTAGCGCATAAAGAACCTTTTTATGCCCTTAAAGGAACTATCCCTACCCTGCAACATTTACCTATTGGCTGCCGCCTCGGGCCGCGCTGCCCGCAAGCGCAAAAAGCCTGCGTGGTAACTCCCACCCTAACTAAGCATCATGGTCATAGTTATGCGTGCCATTTTCCGTTAATTAAGGACATGAAATAATGCAGCCGCTACTTAAAGTACAAGCGCTATCAAAAACATTTAATGTGCGAGCTGGGCTTTTTTCACGTAAAAAATTTGAAGTACTTAAGAATATTTCATTTTCTGTGGGTAAAGGCGAAAGTATAGCCATAATTGGTGAAACAGGTGCAGGTAAAAGTACGTTAGCAAAACTACTTTCAGGAGCTGATACTGCTGATAGCGGGCAAATTTTGCTCGAAAATAATATTATTGAAGACAATGGCGTACGCGATAATCAATGTCGCCATATTCGTATGATTTTTCAAGACTCTGCTGCATCGCTCAACCCGGGGTTAACCATTGGCGAAATGCTTGATGATTGCCTGCAATATAATACTGAGCTTGATGAAGCCGAACGAACTGAGAAGATTGATGCAACGCTCTCAAAGGTGGGTTTGTTAATCGATCATAAACACTACTACCCGCATATGTTTAGTGTGGGGCAATTACAACGTGTAGCATTTTCTCGCGCATTAATTTTAGATCCTAAGGTGATTGTGCTCGATGAAGCCGTTTCGTCTTTAGACCCTTCTATACGTGCGCAAATAGTGAATTTATTACTTAAGCTGCAGCGCGATACAGGCCTTACGTACGTCCTGATCACCCATCATTTAAGCCTAGTGCGTCATATCAGTGATTATGTGGTTGTACTCGATAAAGGCGAAGTAGTTGAATACGGCCCGACTGAAGATGTTTTTCAAAACCCTCAATCAAAAGTAACGCAGCGATTACTTAGCTGCTAAAAACAGCTTATAAATTTATACCTTTTTTGTAAGGTAACCGTATTTAGATGGGTCTTGTTGTTAACTTTATTTAATTAACAAGAGACCTCATGCTTAAAAACACGTTATTGCTTAGCCTTTCCCCCTTACTCCTTTTGTCTGCCTCAGCCATTGCTGATACATCAAAAAACGTTAAAAATTGGGTTGGCGGTGTTGATCACCTTGGTTTAACAGTGTCCAATTTAGATTCATCTAAAGTGTTTTTTACAGATGTACTTGGTTTTAAAGTGCTGGGAAATGACCCAACCTATCCTGCTTATTTTTTATCTAATAACAAAATAACTATTACACTGTGGCGCGTTAAAAATGATGACAAGCGTGTAGAGTTTAATCGGGCAGACAATGTGGGGTTACATCATTTAGCACTCAGTGTTGAAAGTATCAAAAAGTTAAGCGAGCTACATGAACACTTAAAAATGCAAAATAATATTATTATAGAGTTTGCACCAGAGAACTTAGGAAAAGGCCCAACGCAACATATGATGATTAGAGAGCCTAGCGGCAATCGGATTGAGTTTATTGCCAGAGGTAATTAATACCCACTTTATTCAAGACAATAAAAAAGGCGCTTTAAAAAGCGCCTTTTTTTATGAACTAAATTAATTATTCAACAGTTTGTGTAGCCGTTGGTAAATTAAGCTCAGCATTTGCTTTAAGCGCTTCAATAAATACCATGTAGTTTTTATTAGCTTGCGCCATAGTAATACTTTGTTTTGCTTGAGGGTCAATGTTAGCTGCAACTTGTGCATCTGTTACCGACTTAAGCGCAACAATTGCTGCATCACCATTATTTAAATTAACAAGCTCAACTACTGCAGAATCTGCTGGGTGAGCCATCTTAAATGCTTGAGTCACAATAGCAGGTGAAACAGTGTAGCTTTGACGCGTTAACTGCGCTTCTTGGCGAACCGTTAAACTTTGCTCGTTTGCTACATCGTTTAAGCTCTTACCTGCTTGTACTTCTGCAAATAAGCTACGCGCTTTTTCTTTAGCAAGCTCAGATGATTTTTCGTTAACTAAACGCGCTTTAATTTGCTCGCTTACTTCATCCAGTGGTTTAGTCGCAGCAGGTTTATGCTCGTTAATACGAACAATAATTGCGTGCTCTTCACCCAGTTCAATAACTTCAGAGTTTACTTTATCTTCAAGTAAATCAACTGATGTTAGTGCTGTTACAACTGCAGGACTGTTTAACGGCTCTGGTAGAGCATTAAGTGCTAAAAGAGGTGTAGATTTAACTTCTACGTCAGCAACTTCTGCAGCGTCGTCTAAGCGGTCTGAAATTTCAAATGCAAGTGCACCCATTTCTGTTTGCTTTTCGTAAAACGCATCTACTTTTTCAGCTTGTTCTAGTTCAGCACGTAAGTCAGCTTTAACATCGTCATACGCTTTAACTTGTTGTGGTTGAATATCTGTCAGTTTAATTATGTGATAACCAAACTCAGAAGCAACAACTTCAGAAATATCACCTTTGTTTTGAAGTGCGAAAGTCGCGTCTTCAAATGCAGGGTCCATTACGTCACGTTCTATCCATTCAAGATCGCCGCCCATTTCGCCACTAACGATATCGTCAGATGATGACTCTGCTAACTCAGCAAAGTCTGCACCTTGCTCTAGTTGTGCATGAAGTGCATTAGCTTTTTCTTTTGCTGCGTCATCGTCTTCACTGTTATCAATTAAGATATGTGATACGCGACGTTTTTCTGGCTCAACGTATTGTGCTTTATTTTGCTCGTAATACGCTTTAACGTCATCCTCGGTCACCGATTCAACATTAATATCTGCTGCTTTAAGCTCAATGTAACTTACTGAAATAAGCTCTGGAGACAAAAATTGTGATGCGTTTAGGTCATAGTAATCAGACACTTCTTGATCTGATACTTCAACGTTCGCGGCAAGCGCCTCTTTGTTTACTACTACATAATCAATACTACGAGTTTGCTGCTGTAGAGCAATTGCGCTTTTAAGCTCGCTCTCTAGTGCAAAGTCTGTACCTGCAACAGCCGATACTACTTGGCTGCGTGTCATATCTTTACGTAAGTATTCACGAAAAGCATCTGGTTGAAAGTTCATTTGACGAATTACTTGTAAGTAACGGTCGTTATTAAATTTTTCACCAATTTGAAAGTACGGTAGTTCTAAAATTGTTTTACGTACACTTTCGTCACTTACGCGAAGGCCTAAATCAGCCGCTAGCTGTGATTGCAATTCTTGTTGTACTAAGCGGTCAACTACACCTTGGCGAATTTGCGCCATGTAATTTGGATCAGCCGCAATTTGTGTAAAGTATTCACCAAATTGTTGCTCTAAACGGCTACGTTCATTTTGGTAAGCACGGTTAAAATCGGTTTGACTAATTTTAATTCCATTTACTTCAGCAACGGGTTGTTCTGTGGTTTGACCTAAGTAACTACCGATCCCTGCTAAGGCAAAAGATAAAATCACCGCGCCTAAAATTATTTTGGCTACAGGTCCTTGCGAACCTTCTCTGATTTTCTCAAGCATTTGTTTATCTCTTTTTGATCAAGGTATTTTACCTTGTCACATGTAAAAAAAGCGTATCTTACCAGATACGCTTTTTCACTTGAAGTAACTGGCGGTAAAGTTACTTAATTCATCTGTTGTGGTGAATCAGTAACTTTACACTCGCCATAACTAATGTGTTTAAAACAGTGATTAGTTTACTGCGTCTTTAAGCGCTTTACCGGCTTTAAAAGCCGGAATAGTTGCAGCAGCAATTTGGATTGTTTCACCAGTTTGCGGGTTACGGCCTGAACGTGCAGCACGGTCACGTACTGAGAAAGTACCAAAACCAACAAGTGCAACTGAGTCGCCTTCTTTTAGCGCGCCAGATACAGATTCGATGAATGAATCTAGTGCACGACCTGCAGCCGCTTTAGAAATGTCAGCATCAGCTGCGATTTGATCGATTAATTGAGATTTATTCACAATATCATCCTCTTTCATTGTTATTATCAAGAGCGATGGTTTTTTAAACTAACATCACTGTTTTTAAAATTTTAGAGCAAACTTTTAATGCTCACATGATTATATTTTTCTTAAGCCTACGCCCCATAAGGGCTAGGCTTGAAAACCAGTGCTTAACTTATCATACCGTTTAGATTTGAAAAGCCCTAAAAAGCATTTTTTTTAGCTTTTTTCTTGGTTTTTAGGTGTTTCGACCGAAAAACTCTCAACAGGATGCACTAAAGCAAGCTTTAACACCTCGTCAATCCAAGTAACTGGGTGAATATCCAAGCCTGCCAGCACGTTTTCTGGGATCTCTTTTAAGTCACGTTCGTTAACTTTTGGAATGATGACTGTTTTAATTCCACCACGATGCGCCGCTAATAATTTCTCTTTAAGGCCACCAATAGGAAGCACTTCACCACGTAGCGTAATTTCACCGGTCATTGCAACATCTGCTCGTACAGGATTACCTGTTAAGCTAGATACAAGACCTGTTACCATTGCTGCGCCCGCACTTGGACCATCTTTTGGTGTTGCGCCCTCAGGTACGTGTACGTGAATATCACGTTTTTCGTAAAAGTCGCTATTAATACGAAATGTATCTGCGCGATTACGTACTACCGTCATTGCCGCTTGAATCGACTCTTGCATTACATCGCCCAGTGAACCGGTATAAGTTAACTTGCCTTTACCTGGTACCGCTGCACATTCGATTGTTAGCAAATCACCGCCAACTTCTGTCCATGCTAAGCCTGTAACTTGACCAATGCGGTCGCCATCTTCAGCTTTACCATAGTCAAAGCGTTGTACACCTAAAAAGTCTTCTAGGTTATCTTGATTGATAGTTACTGTTTTAGTGTCTTTTTCAATTAAGATATTTTTAACTGCTTTACGGCATAATTTTGAAATTTCGCGCTCTAAATTACGTACACCCGCTTCACGCGTGTAATAACGAATAATGCCAATAATTGCACTATCATCAATTTCAATCTCATGCTCTTTTAAGCCATTGCGCTTAACTTGCTTGGTGATTAAGTGTTCTTTTGCAATGTTTAGCTTTTCATCTTCGGTGTAACCCGATAAGCGAATAACTTCCATACGATCCAATAATGGACCAGGAATATTAAAGCTATTTGATGTAGCTACAAACATAACATCAGATAAATCGTAATCAACTTCGAGGTAGTGATCCGCAAAGTGACTGTTTTGCTCAGGATCAAGTACTTCTAAAAGTGCTGATGCTGGGTCGCCACGCATGTCTGATGACATTTTGTCGATTTCATCTAACAAGAACAGTGGATTTTTAACGCCCACTTTAGTCATGTTTTGAATTAGCTTACCTGGCATCGAACCGATGTAAGTACGACGATGCCCACGAATTTCAGCTTCATCACGTACGCCGCCAAGCGCCATACGAATATATTTACGACCAGTAGAACGCGCAATAGATTGACCTAATGACGTTTTACCGACACCTGGTGGGCCCACTAAACACAAAATTGGCCCTTTAAGCTTATTAGTACGCTGTTGTACCGCGAGGTACTCTAAAATACGTTCTTTAACTTTATCTAAGCCATGATGATCGCTATCAAGGATTTTTTGTGCGCCTGCTAAGTCTTTCTTCACTTTAGAGCGTTTTTTCCATGGCACATTAATTAACGTGTCGATATATGAGCGCACTACGGTAGCTTCTGCAGACATTGGCGACATCATTTTAAGCTTATTAAGCTCTGTGGTCGCTTTTTCTTGTGCTTCTGTTGGCATACCCGATTCTTCGATGCGCTTTTTAAGTGCTTCAAATTCGTCAGGTACATCGTCAAGTTCACCAAGCTCTTTTTGAATGGCTTTCATTTGCTCGTTGAGGTAATACTCGCGTTGAGATTTTTCCATCTGCTTTTTAACGCGGGTACGAATTTTCTTCTCAACTTGTAATAAGTCTATTTCGCCTTCCATTAATGCCATTAAATATTCAAGACGTTCTGTCACGCTTGAAATTTCTAGCACTTTTTGCTTTTCAGGTACTTTTAATGGCATGTGTGCAGCCATTGTATCGGCTAAGCGCGCAGGCTCATCGATACCTGAAACTGAAGTTAGTACCTCAGGTGGAATTTTTTTATTAAGCTTTACATAGCCTTCAAACTGGCTAATCGCGCTGCGAATAAATACATCTTGCTCTTGCTCATCAATTAAATCAGATTCAATAAATTGAGCATTAGCAACAAAAAAGTCATCGTTATCAACAAAGTCTTCAATTTGCGCGCGCTGTGTACCTTCCACTAAAACTTTTACTGTACCGTCTGGTAATTTTAATAACTGAAGTACAGTGGCAATAGTCCCGATACGATAAATATCATCTTGTTCTGGTTCATCTACAGTTGCATCTTTTTGTGCAACCAAGAAAATTTGTTTGTCTTTGTCCATTGCCGCTTCTAGGCATTTTATTGATTTTTCACGGCCTACAAAAAGCGGGATCACCATGTGCGGGTATACCACAACATCGCGCAGTGCTAGGACTGGGATTTCGACTAGGTCGGTTCTCTCAAGCGTCATTATAGTTTCTCTTCGCACTTCATTTATTTTAAAGATTACTCAAGTATATGGGGATAACCTAATTAAAGTTCAACAATTTTCCCTTACTCGATTAAATTAATTATAAAAAAAGGAGCCTAAGGCTCCTTTTTTCATTCAAATAGCTTAAAAACTATTCTGACGCAGCTTTATCTTGTTTATTATTTTCATAAATCAAGATTGGGTCTGACTCACCTTTAATAACGGTTTCATCAATAACCACTTTGCTTACGTCATCCATTGAAGGTAGCTCGTACATAGTATCAAGCAATACACCTTCAACGATTGAACGAAGACCACGTGCACCTGTTTTACGCTCCATTGCTTTGTGTGCAATTGCAGCTAAGGCATCATCGCGAAACTCAAGTTCAACGTCTTCCATACCAAACAATACTGAAAACTGTTTAGTAATCGCGTTTTTAGGTTCGCTTAATATTTGTATCAGTGCAGCTTCATCAAGTTCAGTTAATGTTGCAACCACTGGTAAACGACCTATAAACTCAGGAATCAAGCCGTATTTAACTAAATCTTCTGGTTCTACGTCTTTAAATGTATCACTTAAAGAACGGCTCGCCGCAGATTCTTTTACGCTAACGCCAAAACCGATACCGGTATTTTTATGGCTGCGTTGCTCAATTACTTTATCTAGGCCTGAAAATGCACCACCACAAATAAACAAGATTTTAGATGTATCTACTTGTAAAAACTCTTGTTGTGGATGTTTACGACCACCTTGCGGTGGAACCGAAGCAACGGTGCCTTCAATCAGTTTAAGTAGCGCCTGTTGAACGCCCTCGCCCGATACATCGCGTGTAATTGACGGGTTATCTGATTTACGAGAAATTTTGTCAATTTCATCAATGTAGACAATACCGCGTTGCGCTTTTTCAACATCGTAATCGCACTTTTGTAAAAGCTTTTGAATGATGTTTTCAACATCTTCACCTACATAACCTGCTTCGGTTAATGTAGTAGCATCGGCCATAGTAAACGGCACATCAAGTAGACGCGCTAACGTTTCTGCAAGTAATGTTTTACCACTACCTGTTGGACCGATAAGCAAAATATTACTTTTACTTAATTCAATGTCTTGCTTAGTCGATTGATTGCGCAGGCGCTTGTAATGGTTGTATACCGCTACAGACAATACTTTTTTAGCATGGTCTTGACCAATAACGTAATCGTCTAAGTGTTTACGAATTTCTTTTGGTACAGGTAGTTTGTCAGACGTATCATGCTTAGGAGCAATGTCTTTGATCTCTTCCCTGATAATATCGTTACACAACTCTACACATTCATCACAAACGTATACTGAAGGGCCTGCAATTAATTTACGCACTTCATGTTGGCTTTTGCCACAAAAAGAGCAGTATAACAATTTATTACTTTTGTCGCCGTCTGTAGGAGTGTCAGACATTCAGCTACCTCATTTTATTACGTTGGCCACCAAAACTGTTGGCGGCTATTTCAATACGCTTTAACTATACCAAAATTTATTAGTTTTCGCATAGTAACTCAAAGTGGCAAACAGGCAATCCTGCTCACCAAGCGCTTACTTTTTGTCGCGATTTGTAAACACAGAGTCTACCAAGCCATAATCTACAGCTTGCGAAGCACTCATGAAGTTATCACGATCTGTGTCTTTAGAGATAATATCTAATGGTTGACCTGTATGCTCAGACATCAAGCGATTAAGCTTATCTTTAATAGACAGAATTTCTTTAGCGTGTATTTCAAAGTCAGATGCTTGACCTTGGAAACCACCTAATGGTTGGTGAATCATCACACGTGAGTTTGGTAGGCAAAAACGCTTACCTTTAGCGCCAGCAGTAAGTAAAAAAGCCCCCATGCTTGCAGCTTGACCAACACATATTGTACTTACATCTGGTTTGATGAAGTTCATTGTGTCGTAAATAGCCATACCCGCAGTTACTGAACCACCTGGTGAGTTGATGTATAAAAAGATATCTTTATCAGGATTTTCTGATTCTAAAAATAGCATTTGCGCTAAAATCAGATTTGCCATGTTGTCTTCAACTTGACCTGTTAAAAAGATAATACGCTCTTTTAATAATCTCGAATAAATATCATACGAGCGCTCGCCTTTCGGTGTTTGTTCAACAACCATTGGGACCAATGCATTTAGGGGATCTGTAATACCAGTATTCATACTTATTTAATTCCTTATGCGCTTATACTTATCCTTATTATAAGGAAGCATAGTTATCGTTTTTCGCAAATTTAAAGCCAAAAACTAAAATGGCCCGGGCACGCTGTATAAACAGAGTAGCACGAGCCATTTAATCGTTAGCGAGAGCTTAAGTCAATGACTTATTAAGCGCCTTGCTGTGGATTCATGATGTCATCAAATGCTTTTTCAACGTCAGTTACAGTTGCCTTAGCTAAAATAGCTTCAACAGCTTGCTCTTCCATTGCTACATTACGCATTTGCTGCATAAGTTGATCATTACCTTTGTAGTATTCTACTACTTCAGTTGGATCTTCGTATGCAGAAGCTACCGTTGCGATTAATGCTTCAACTTTAGCGTCGTCAACTTTAATCTCGTTAGCTTTAATCACTTCACCTAATAAAAGGCCAGTTTTAACACGTGTCACAGCTTGCTCGTGGAACAATTCAGCTGGAAGCTCTGGCATGTTTTGAGCGTCGCCGCCAAAACGTTGAGCTGCTTGCTGACGTAGAGCATCAACTTCTTGATCAACAAGTGCTTTAGGCACTTCGATCTCGTTGTTAGCTAAAAGACCTTTGATTGCTTGGTCTTTAACGCTTGCTTTAACCGCTTGGTCTAGCTCACGTGTCATGTTCTTTTTAACTTCTTCTTTAAGCGCGTCTACGCCGCCTTCGGTAACACCGAATTTAGTTGCAAACTCTTCGCTTAATTCTGGTAATTCTTGCGCTTCAACTTTTTTCACTGTGATAGTGAATTGAGCCGCTTTACCTTTTAAGTTTTCAGCGTGGTAATCATCAGGGAAAGTTACATCAGCAACTACTTCTTCGCCTGCTTTTTTACCTACGATGTTATCTTCAAAACCTGGGATCATACGACCTTGGCCAAGTTCTAATGGGAAGTCTTCAGCTTTGCCGCCTTCAAATACTTCACCGTCGATAGTACCTACGAAATCAACTGTTACACGGTCGTTTTCGCCAGCAGCTGTATCAACATCAGCCCACGCTGCGTGTTGCTTACGAAGTGTTTCTAGCATGTTAGCTAAATCTTCGTCAGTTACTGTTACCGCTGGTTTTTCAACAGTAATTTTGTCTAAACCTTGAACTTCAACTTCAGGGTAAACTTCAAACGTTGCTGAGAATTCTAAATCTTTACCTGCTTCAAGTGATTTAGGTGCGAATGTAGGCGCGCCAGCTGGATTGATTTTTTCAGAAACGATTGCTTCAATGTAATTACGTTGCATTACTTCGCCAGCAACTTCTTGACGAACTGCAGGGCCAAAGCGCTTGTTAATTACAGATACTGGAACTTTACCAGCACGGAAACCATCTATACGCTGTGTTTTTGACAGTTGTTGTAGGCGTTTTTTTACTTCGGTCTCAACGTTCTCTGAAGGAACGGTGATAGTTATACGGCGCTCAAGGCCTTGGGTCGTCTCAACAGAAACTTGCATGATTTACCTCAATATTCAATTTTGGCGACTGTTCGCCTTCCTTTACAAACAAAGTGATCTGCATGAGTCTTGATAAAGTTTAAGCGGTTTTTCACACTTAAAAGCATCCGTCGCTACCATGAGATACCATTGCTGCTTTGCCCTTCGGGCACTATGTTAAACAATAGACGCGGCATTATAACCTAATATTTATGATAGTCGAGTATAGGGGGCAATTATTTGGACTAGATAAGGGACTATAGAGGCTAACTGAATAAAAAACAGGCTAACTGAGCATTGAATAGAATAATGTACAAATTATTTAATAAAATTATAGGTTAACGAATTTAGATTTATAACTTAGAGGAGTTTACTTATTATTCTTATTAGATAAGAAAATGGTCGGCGATGCAGGATTTGAACCTGCGACCCCTTGGACCCAAACCAAGTGCGCTACCAAACTGCGCTAATCGCCGACATTGAAGAATTAACTTCTTTTTTCATACTGAACACTTAAACTGAGAGTTTAAGACCATTTTAAGAAAATGGTCGGCGATGCAGGATTTGAACCTGCGACCCCTTGGACCCAAACCAAGTGCGCTACCAAACTGCGCTAATCGCCGAAACTTATTATTGTTAGCGAGTGACCTCGTTGACAACGGGGTGCATAATAGTGATTTGACGGGGTTAGGTCAAACGTTTTTTTAATAAAACCAATCAAGTGCTCATTTTTAGTGCACAATGGTTAAATATTACAATAGTAGGCTGAAATTTAGACTATTTAATAACTCAAATGTTATATACATTAAAAGCAACTTGGCGCTGCTATGCTTTTCTGCGAAAATAGTAAGCACATTATAAAACGAGTTAAATAAAGAGTATGTTTTCTTTATTAGCATTTTTACCCCTATTTTATTATGCATTCGTTTTTAGAGTATCGGTATCTAGTTAATTAACCCCAATTAAAGGTCACCCATGACGGCAAACATCATTGATGGTAAGGCAATCGCAAAACAAGTACGTAGCGCTGTAGCAGAACGCGTAAGTGAACGTGTAGCAAATGGTTTACGTGCACCAGGACTTGCAGTAGTACTTGTAGGACTTGATCCAGCAAGCCAAGTTTATGTTGGTTCAAAACGTAAAGCCTGTGAAGAAGTAGGTTTTATCTCCAAATCATTTGATTTACCAGCAGACACGCAAGAGCAAACTCTTTTAGATTTAATTGACGAGCTAAATAATGATGCCGAAGTTGATGGAATTTTAGTGCAGTTACCACTGCCAAAAGGTCTTGATGCTGAAAAGATTTTAGAACGCATTACCCCACATAAAGATGTTGATGGATTTCATCCATATAACATTGGTCGATTAGCACAGCGTATGCCTGCCCTTCGCCCATGTACCCCTAAAGGTATTATTACATTACTTGATTCAACGGGTGTACGTTATAAAGGGATGCATGCAGTTGTCGTTGGCGCGTCAAATATTGTTGGTCGTCCAATGTCGCTAGAGCTTTTATTAGCGGGTTGTACTACCACAGTATGCCATAAGTTTACTCAAGACTTAGAAACGCATGTTCGCCGCGCTGACTTATTAGTTGTGGCTGTAGGTAAACCTGAATTTATACCTGGAGATTGGATAAAAGAAGGCGCTATCGTTATCGATGTGGGTATTAACCGTTTAGATACGGGTAAATTAGTTGGTGATGTTCAATACAGTGTGGCTGAACAAAAAGCGCATTTTATTACACCTGTACCAGGTGGCGTTGGCCCGATGACGGTCGCTAGCTTAATTGAAAACACACTTGAAGCGTGTGAGAAATATCACAGCTAAGCTGTTAAAAAATTAAAAAGGGTTGCCATTTGGCAACCCTTTTTTAGTTTAACGTGTATTATTTTAAACGCTTATGCTTTACGCCACGTTGTTTTACCGGCTGAATCTTCAAGTATTACACCTAACGCATTAAGCGCATCACGTGCTTCATCAGCAGCAGCCCAGTTTTTACTCGCACGTGCTTCATTACGTTTTACAATTAATGCTTCAATTGTCGCAACTTCATCGTCATCTTGTCCGCCTTGTAAAAAAGCTTCTGGTGCTTGTTGAGCAACCCCTAGCACTTCACCAAGGCTGCGCAGTATAAACGCTAATTCGCCAGCTTGACCTGCATCAGTGTCTTTCACGCGGTTTAACTCTTTAGCAAGTTCAAACAACACAGGTAGTGCTTCTGGTGTATTAAAGTCGTCATTCATTGCTTTTCTAAATTTAGCAACAAACTCATTGCCTTCTAAATCACACTCTACAGGTTCTACACCACGAAGCGCTGTATAAATACGCTCAAGTGATGAACGCGCTTGGTCTAAATTTTCTTGCGAGTAATTTAGTTGGCTGCGGTAATGGCCTGAAATTAAAAAGTAACGAACAGATTCAGGATCGTATGCTTTTAAAACTTCACGTACAGTAAAAAAGTTATCTAACGATTTAGACATTTTTTCTTTGTTTACTTGCACCATGCCAGTATGAATCCATGTATTCACATACTTGCCGTTATTGGCACAGCACGATTGCGCAATTTCATTTTCATGATGTGGAAACTGTAAGTCAGAACCCCCACCGTGAATATCAAAATGTTCACCTAGATGCTTTGAGCTCATTGCCGAACATTCGATATGCCAACCCGGTCGCCCTTCACCCCAAGGTGATGACCATGATGGCTCACCTGCTTTTGCTTTTTTCCATAAAACAAAATCAAGTGGATCGTCTTTGTCTTGCGCTACTTCAACGCGAGAACCTGATTGCAGCATCGTTAAATCTTGCTGAGAAAGCGCACCGTATTGCTCAAACGTTGATACATCAAACAATACATCGCCGTCGGCAGCAACATAAGCATGACCCTTTTCAATCAAACGTTTAACCATAACGATAATTTCGTCCATATGGCTTGTAACTGTTGGCTCTACGTCAGGGCGCAGCATGTTTAAGCTATCAAAATCTTCATGCATTGCTTTAGTCATGCGCACAGTTAAGTCGTTTATTGACTCGCCATTTTCGTTCGCACGTTTAATTATTTTATCGTCGATATCTGTAATGTTACGCACATATTTTAAATCGTAACCAATATGACGTAAGTAGCGCACAATAACGTCAAAACCAACAAAAGTACGTGCGTGTCCAATATGACAGTAATCATAAATGGTGATACCACACACATACATGTCGATTTTTCCTTCGACCATAGGTTTAAATTGCTCTTTTTGTCGCGTGAGTGTGTTGTATATATTTACCATTTACTTTGAGTCCTTGACTATTTACTTGAACAGTTATGTTACCACTTGAAAAGCCCCTGCTCTAGCGCTTTATAACAAACCAAACATCTACTTTGTTAATCTTAGCCAACTACGATAAAATAGCGCCAATATTTAAACCGGATATAGGAAAACACATGGTTGTTCTACACACTAATTTTGGTGACATCACCATTAAAATGTTTGAGAAAGAAGCTCCAAACACAGTTAAAAACTTTTTAGAGTATGCAAATGCTGATTTTTTCAACGGCACTATATTTCATCGTGTAATCGATGGTTTTATGGTTCAAGGCGGTGGTTTTGTTCCAGGTATGGAACAAAAAGACGTAAACGACCCAATTCAGAATGAAGCTAATAACGGCCTGTCTAATAAAGTAGGCACTTTAGCTATGGCACGTACACCTGATCCTCATTCAGCTACAGCACAGTTTTTCATTAACGTGAACAACAACGACTTTTTAAACCACAGCAGCGAAACATCGCAAGGTTGGGGTTATTGTGTTTTTGCTGAAGTAGTAGAAGGCATGGACATTGTAAATAAGATTAAAGCAGTTGCAACAGGTAGTACTGGTTTTCACCAAGACGTACCTCTTGAAGATGTGATCATCGAAAGCGTTACTGTTAACTAGTAACGTTTACTCATATTATGTGAGTATATAAGCGGGTGTGTACTATTAGTATATGCCCGTTTTTTTAAAACTAGAATAGACTGACCTATGACTCGCCAAACTTACTTTATTGCAGATTTACACCTAAGCGAAAACCGCCCCGACATTAGCGCTGCATTTTTTGACTTTTTAAATACACATATATTAAATAAAGATGTAGATGCACTTTATATTTTGGGTGATTTTTTTGAAGTATGGGTTGGAGATGACTACATTACTGCACTGAGTGCCGATGTAGCAAAACATTTAAGCGCCGTTAATGATGGTGGCACACCTGTTTATTTTATACATGGCAATCGTGATTTCATTATGCGCAAGCAATATGCCGACATGGCCGCAATGACATTACTCGATGAACAAACAGTCATTGATTTATATGGCACGCCTACCATTATTTTACATGGCGACGAAATGTGCACTCAAGACACTGAATATCAAAACTTTCGTAAAAAGAGCCGTGGTTGGTGGTGGCCAAAATTGATGCTTGCAATGCCGCTTTGGTATCGTAAAAAAATAGCGCGTAATGCCCGCGAAAAAAGTAAGTTAAGCCAAGCTGATAAACCTATCGAAATTTTAGACGTTGTCGATGAGGCTGTACTTGCCACCTTTGCCAAACATAACGTTACGAATATGATTCATGGCCATACTCACCGCCCTAATGTTCATACGTATAAAGTTAATGAACAAACACTTACTCGCACAGTGCTAGGTGACTGGTATACCCAAGGCTCTTATTTAGTCGTTACCCCTCAATCACAAGAATTAATTAGCACGCCTTTCGCATAATTTAAAATTCTGACTATTATTTATCTATATATATGAATAATAGTGAGAGGTTGAATGATTAAGCTGTTAATTTTCATCGTAGTAATTGCCATTCCTACACAAGTATTTAGCAAGCAAACATGGCAAATTGTTACAGAAAACTACCCTCCCTATTTTAGCGAAAACCTACCTAGTAATGGCTGGCTATATGAAATAGCCGAATCAGCGCTTAAAACGCAAGGTATTAATAGCGAACCAGAATTCACGACATGGGATCGCGCTTTAAAGCTATTAGAAAAAAACAGAAAAACCGCTATTTTAGGTGCTTTTTATTCATTAAAAAGAAATGAAGTTTTTTACTACTCTCGTCCACTTGCAGTTGCTCACTCAGGAGTTTTCAAACGAAAAGAGAGTGTTATTAATTTCGATGGCAGTGTCCAATCGTTAAAACCTTATAGTATTGGCACAGAAGACAATGCCTTTGTAAGCCAAGAGTTTGCTAGAAATAGGGAGCTGGCAATAACGTCCACTAAAAGCCTTCCTACAAGCTTATATTTACTACAACAAGGGCGTATTGATTTAGTCGCGGGTACTAAAGAGGTTGGAAATTATTGGCTTGAACACACTAAAACCGAAGATTCAGATGATAATAATATTGAGTACTTATCGCCAGATCTTGCTTCTCATAAACTATATTTAGTTGTCTCTAAATCAAATTATAGAGCCAAAGAATACTTACAAAAATTTAATAGAGGAATTGATATAATAACTAAAAATGGACGCATTGCTAAAATTATGAAAAAACATAATTTCAGCAATCAGAAAATAGCAGAATATATTAATTTTTTAAAAGAAAATGAGGGTATTTAAACAGTGGGAACACCGCTGTGAAATTTAAAATCAGTATCGGTTGTAGAAATTAACTCTTTTTCTTTTTCACCAAAAAAGTTTACTCGTTCGGTAATATCAAAATCAGCAATTTCTTGCGCTAAAGTTAAATAATCTTGGTAATGACGCGCTTCTGAACGTAACAACGAAATATAAAAATCACCTAAACGTTTGTCAACATGCGGTGCAAGCTTTGCAAAACGCTCACACGAACGCGCCTCAATATAAGCGCCTACTATTAGCTTATCGACTAATGCATCGGGCTCGAACGTTTTAACATGACGGAGCATGCCTTTTGCGTAACGACATGGTGTAATACTTTGATACTCAACACCGTACTCATCCATAATTTCGAGCACTTGATAAAAGTGATGCAGCTCTTCTTTTATCAGCAAAACCATTTTATCGATTAGACCTTGCCCGTATGGAGAACTCGATTTAGGAATTATTGATTTAGTTAGCTTATTTTTAGCAGCCAGATCGCGCCAATTCCCTTCTCGTTTGTAAATAAGCGTTTCAAATGGCTTTAGCCACTCGAGTAATGCATCACTACCCTCTTTATCTACCGCGTATTTACGTATTAAAAACATCGCACTTTGAGCTGCTTTCAATTCACAAATTAAGTGATCTATTAAAATGACTGATAAGTTTTCTTTTTTAATTGCTTGCTCCACCCATTGCTCTGGGGTGGTACACAATAAAAAGTTATTAATCGGCTCTAAAAGTTGGCTATGTGGCACGTTGACTGCTCATTACTAAATAAATTTGATAGACCGTTATTTTAACACGAAATTTTGCTTGGGATAAATCAAAGCCCTTATCTGCGTCTAAATGTTAATAAAGAGTTAACTTGACTTTGCAAAATAAGTGAACCATAACTGTACATAGACTGTATAAAAATAAACCAACCAAAACAATAATACGTTCCTTTTATGGAGTAAGTACTATGATACTAAATCACCTCTGGGGCATTTATGCTCACCCACTTGAAGAATGGCAAACAATAGATAATCGCCATGAAAGTTTAACCTATAGTTTGTCGCATATTTTACTGATTGCTTTATTTCCTTCAATAATGGGCTACTACTCATCTGTTTATTTAGGATGGAGTATAGGTGCAGGCAATCCCGTATTTTTAACGCACGATAGTGCACTGCTAATTGCAGGTGCAATGTATTTTGCTTTAATAGCGGGTGTTTTTGCATTGGCGTATTTAGCCCATTGGATGGCGGTTACATTTGGCTCTAAACCTACATTTACACAAACACTTGAACTTGCAGCATATACTGCAACACCAGTGTTTATGTCGGCACTCGCCGCTTTTTGGCCTGTACTTTGGTTTGTAGTGTGTATTGGAATTATTGCACTGGCTTACTCGGTTTATTTACTCTACACCGGCGTACCAATACTTATGCATATTCCCCAAGAGCGTGGCTTTATTTACGCCAGCTCGGTAGTAACGTGTGGATTAATATTACTGGTTATTATTTTAGCTGTAACAGCTATGCTTTGGACTAATGGGATTGTTAGCCCAATGTTTACTTAATAAAGTTTACCTAATAAAGAGTCGTGTTTGATAGAAATGTTCCCTTTCTTTCCTTCGCAAAAAAGGAGCTAATTAGCTCCTTTTTTTTGTCTAACGACTTTTTATTAACTAACTATTAATCAGCTTCGTTTTCGTCTTGGTTGTGTATTTCTAAACCTGAAGACATCGCACTTTCGCGGGTACTTTTTGCTGAATCGTTACGTAGCTTATCAATACGGTTTAAATAGTTTTGATCAATATCGCCAGTAATATATTGGCCATCAAATACTGAAGTTTCAAACTTAGTAATTTCAGGATTTTCTTGGCTAACCGCAGCAATTAAATCTTTTAACGATTGAAAGATTAAACCGTCAGAACCAATACTTGCATTAATATCTTCTACTTCACGTCCGTGAGCAATAAGCTCAGCCGCTGAAGGCATATCAATACCGTACACATTAGGGAAGCGTATTTCAGGTGCTGCTGATGCAAAGTAAACGTTTTTAGCGCCAGACTCTCGGGCCATTTCAACGATTTGTGCTGATGTTGTGCCACGAACAATTGAGTCATCAACTAATAATACGTTTTTACCTTTAAACTCACGATCAATTGCGTTTAGCTTTTGACGCACTGATTTTTTACGCATCTCTTGGCCAGGCATGATAAATGTACGACCAATATAACGGTTTTTAACAAAACCTTGGCGATACGGTAAATCAAGCACACGTGCAATTTCCAGTGCTACATCACATGACGTTTCTGGGATTGGGATAACTACATCAATGTCTTTATCAGCCCATTCGCGTGCAATTTTTTCACCTAGTTTAGTCCCCATGTTTACGCGTGTTGCATAAACAGACATACGGTCGATAGTTGAATCAGGTCGAGCAAAATAAACAAATTCAAAAATACACGGTGAATAAGATGCTTTCTCTGCACAACTAAGTGAATGGAATTCACCATCTTCAGTTACATATATTGCTTCGCCAGGTGCTACATCGCGAATAAACTCAAACCCATCCGGTTTCAACGCAACGCTTTCTGAGGCAAACATGTACTCAGTACCTTTTTCGGTTTCGCGTTTACCAAATACAAGTGGGCGAATACCATTAGGGTCGCGAAAAGCAACAATACCGTGGCCAATAATCATTGCAATGGTTGCATAGCCAC
Organism: Pseudoalteromonas sp. SWN29; assembly: GCF_015864465.1. Lineage (NCBI taxonomy): Bacteria > Pseudomonadati > Pseudomonadota > Gammaproteobacteria > Alteromonadales > Pseudoalteromonadaceae > Pseudoalteromonas > Pseudoalteromonas sp. SWN29. Next base: position 102,354 of record NZ_JADYXE010000003.1, on the reverse strand, counting down.
CGCTTACTTTATTATTTACTTCGGTTACTGCTGTAAAAATATCTTCTGGGTCTAAATGCAACTTATCAGATTTACTTAATTCATGAGCCATGATATTAAGTAAAATTTCAGAATCTGATGTTGTATTTACATGGCGACGGGCTTCTGAAAACAACTGCTCTTTTAACTCTTCTGCATTAGTAAGGTTGCCATTATGGGCAAGCGCTATACCAAACGGTGAGTTAACATAAAAAGGTTGTGCTTCAGACGAGCTTGAAGATCCTGCGGTAGGATAACGCACATGGCCAAGACCAATTGTACCTTGTAGTCGTTTCATATGACGAGTGTGAAAGGCATCTTTCACAAGGCCATTTGCTTTGCGTAAGCTAAACGTATTATTCTCAATGGTAATGATACCCGCGGCATCTTGACCACGGTGCTGCAAAACAGTTAAGCCATCATAAATCGCCTGATTAACAGGGGATGTTCCGACTATTCCAACGATACCACACATGTAATTTATCCTCGCCGATTAACGGTTTACTGAATTTAAAAAGCTCGAGTTGTTTTCTAGGTACGAAAAGAACCATTCAACTACAAAGCCAAATTCTGGAATCAAAATAGAATTGCCCCACCAGTGCGTATTGGGTGCACCAGTAAAAGCATCAAGAAAGAAGAGTAACGCGCTCACGACCAACACGCCTCGTAGAGCACCAAACACTATGCCAAAAACACGGTCGGTACCCGATAAACCAGTACGATGTACAAGCTCACCTAAAATATAGTTTAGTAAACCGCCTAACAGTAGCGTCGCAAAGAATAATATGGCTATGGCCGCCGCATTTCTTAAAAGGGGTTCAGAAATGGTTGTTAGGAAGGAAGCTAAATATTGGTAAAATAAGCTAGAGATGATAAAGGCGCCAGCCCATACCGCTAATGACATTGCTTCTTTAACAAAGCCGCGTATTAAGCCGATGATGGTAGACAATACAATGATGCCAATAATGGCGTAATCAACCCAGATCATAAGAACCAATTAGTCGCTAATTTGGGGCGCATTCTATACCCAAACATCGTTTGTATGCAAGTTTAAGCGGGAGATAACTGTCATGTAATTAATACAATTATTTAACATATAAAAATACTAATATACGGCGGTCAAATATAATTAATAGACGGGTAATAAAAACTAAAAAACCCCGCTTGGCGGGGCTTTTCTAATGCTTGCTGAATATTTAAAACTAATACTACTAAAAGCTAAAAATAAACTTCTTATTAAAAGCGCTAATTACTTAGCTACTTCATACTGAGTTACTTTACCGTTTAACTTAGTAAGCTCTTTAAGTTCTGGCAGTTTTTTTTGTAATTCATTTTTATTCAAAGATGGGCCAACAAAAACCTTAGTTAATGTACCATTAGGTGTTTTAATCGGTTTGGTAAATGTCTTAAAGCCCTTGGCTTTTAACTTAGCCTGCAGTGCTTTTACGTTTGCAGCATGAGAAAAGCTACCCAATTGCACAACATAAGCCATGCTCGTTAAGTTTTCATCACTTTTACGCGGTGCAATAGGTTTTGGTTTAGCTTGAACAGGTGCTTTAACAATGGGTGCTGCTTTGGGCTCTATTGTTGCTTCAACAACTTTATCCTCTACGGCGTAATCACTCTCATCCATTGCATTTTGCTGTTCATATGCTTCATCGTCAGCCTGAATATCTTCAATTTCATCTTGCTTTAACGGCTCAGCATTAGCCATATTTTCATCAATTGACTCTTGGAGATCGATTGTTTTTAACTCAGGGCGATCTGGAATCGCTTTAAAGCCTTCTTTATAATGCACTTTTTCGCCATCGAGTATATTAGGAATAAACACAATTGCTGCGATCACTACTATACTTGTTCCGACTAAGCGATTAATAAAACTTGAGTTCACCGACATCCTCTCTATTTTTTAAAGTAATTAATAGCGTCAGCCACTGTAAAAAACGAACCAAATGCAATCAACATAGTATCACTTTGCTGTTTTGGTAAAATTACACTCAGTGCTTGTGCCACGCTATCATAGCTATTAACAGTATTATGATGAGATATACCCTGCAGCGCATTTTGTAAATTACTTGCAGTGTCGCCTCGTGGGCCACTCAAACTTGCTAATGACCACTCATCGATCAGATGACTTATTTCTTTAAGTACACCCGCTTTATCTTTATCAGCAAGCATAGCGACTAATGCATGAATTTTAAAGCCTTTATCTTTATAGCTTGATAACTTATTGGCTAAATAACGCGCTGACTCAGGGTTATGCGCCACATCAGTAAATACTAAAGGCTCGCTACTTAACTGCTGAAACCGCCCTTCTACAACTAAATTAGCTAAGCAACTTCTTATTATCTGTTCGCTAGGTAGTAAGTTTAAAACACTTAGCGCAGTTAACGCAGTGGCTGCATTTTGACACGGTATTGCTGGCTTATCTATTTCTAGGTTGTGTTCTTTATATTGCCAATTAAAGCTCTCAGCATTTTCTTTAAAAATAAAGTCACTGCCGGACAACGTCATATTGGCATTAATTTTTGTGCCGTAATCAGTCATTGTATGAGGAATATTTAAATCACCAATAATAGCTGCCGTGTTTTCACGAAAAATACCGGCTTTATCATAAGCCACCAGCTCACGTGTATCACCTAAGTACTCTTTATGGTCTAAATCGATAGTGGTAATCACGCTTGCATAAGGAGTGACTATATTTGTAGCGTCAAAGCGCCCACCTAAACCAACCTCTAGCAATACATAATCGACGCTGCAGCGTTTAAAAATTGCCAACGCACCCAAAGTACCATATTCAAAATAAGTCAGAGGAGTGTCTTTGCGACCTTGCTCAAGCTGGTGAAAAGCATCTATATGAAATTGGTCTGCCAATTCTTCGCCATTAACTCGTACACGCTCGTTATAACGAATTAAATGAGGAGATGCGTAAGTACCCACGCTTAAACCTTGCGCTAGCAATAGTGACTCTAAGCAACGTGCAGTGGTGCCCTTACCGTTTGTACCGGCAATAAGAATAATTTTACTTGGTGTGTTTAAAAGACCAATATTATTGGCAACATTAGCAACGCGTTCTAAGCCCATTGCAATGTTAGCTGGGTGAACACTTTCTAAATAAAAAAGCCAATCATCAAGGCTTGATGATTGGCTAGGTATTTTTTTTGTCATAGCGTGTAATCAGTAAAGCTGAAATTTACGCTACTCTATGCTCTTGTTCCGTAGAAGGCAAGTTCATAAACTTAGCTAAAATGCGTGCAAGGGTATCGCGCATTTCACGACGGTCAATAATCATGTCAATTGCGCCGTGTTCTAGCAAAAATTCACTACGCTGAAAACCTTCAGGTAATGTTTCGCGAACAGTTTGTTCTATAACACGAGGACCCGCAAAACCAATTAAAGCTTTAGGTTCAGCAACATTAATATCACCCAGCATAGCAAGTGATGCAGATACACCACCCATTGTTGGGTCGGTCATTACTGAAATAAATGGAAGACCTTTTTCAGTCATTTTTGCAAGTGCAGCACTTGTTTTAGCCATTTGCATAAGCGACATAAGCGCTTCTTGCATACGTGCTCCGCCTGATGCAGAAAAACAAATAAGCGGCATGTTATGCTCTAAACATTGATCAACAGCATCAACAAAGCGAGCGCCAACAACAGAAGCCATTGAACCACCCATAAATGAGAACTCAAATGCTACCGCTGCAACTGGAATACCTTTTAATCGGCCTTTCATAGCTACAAGTGCATCTTTTTCACCGCTTGCTTTTTGCGCTGCACTGATACGGTCAGAGTACTTTTTAGAATCTTTAAACTTAAGAATGTCTTTAGGCTCATGTTGTGTACCAAGCTCTAGACGATCGCCTTCATCTAAAAAGTGCTCTAGGCGCTTACGGCCACTAACACGCATGTGATGGTCACACTTAGGACATACGTTTAATGACTTTTCTAATTCAGCTTTATATAAAATTGAATCACACGATGTACACTTAGCCCAAACACCTTCTGGGATTTCTTTACGACCTGATGATTTTGTCGTTTTAGGTAAGATTTTTTCTAGCCAACTCATTTGCAACTCTCTTAATACTGTTCTGTGTCGCGAGCCTGCTAATAGCAATTAGCAGACAAATTTTTTCAATTAAAACATGAATTACACTAACGCGGTATAAAAAACTGGTCTTAGTAGTTAAAAGTGCTCATAAAAAGTACTGACACAACCCTAGCTAAACATCTATATCAGGCAAAAACAAAGGCCCTAATGGTGTTTGAGGAATATTAAATTGCTCAGGGTAGTCAACATCCACTAAATATAAACCAGCCGCTTTAGCAGTAGCACTGGCTTTTGCGCGTTCTTTACAATCAAGTAGTTCTTTTATCCATATAGGTTGTTGTTTATGTAAACCAACATCCATTAAGCTGCCTGTGATATTACGTACCATGTGATGTAAAAACGCATTCGCTTTAATATCAATAATAACGTAAGTACCTTGGCGCTGTACCGACAGGTGATGAATTGTTCTTGTCGGTGTATTAGCTTGGCAATGTATCGCTCTAAAAGAGGTGAAATCGTGTTTACCTATTAAGTACTGACACGCCTCTTGCATCTTTGTTTCATCAAGATGATGATGAAAATGCGTAACGCCCTCATTTAATACAGCACCTCGTAAAGGTGAGTTATAAATAACATAGCGATAACGACGAGCTGTAGCACTAAAACGGGCATGGAAGTCATCAGCAACCGGTTGGGCGAAGCGAATAGCAATATCTTTAGGCATTAACGTATTCATACCGAGTGTAAATGCGACCATATCGCGATCGGCTTGCGTTTCAAAGTGTATTACTTGGCCTGTGCCGTGCACACCCGCATCTGTACGCCCTGCACATATAACTTCAACAGGATGATTACAAATACGCGACAACGCTTTTTCTACTTCTTGCTGTACGCTATTTACATGTGATTGACGCTGCCAACCACTATAACGTGCGCCGTTGTATTCAACTCCAAGTGCTACTCGCATAATTACCGTTTTACCTACTGTGCTAATGAACGAGGCATTTTATGCTATCTAACGATGCAATAAAAGGAGACCTGTCGTAATCAAACCAATACACATAAAAAAAAACCGTATTTAGCTAAGCCAAATACGGGGTTTTATAAACATTTAAATTATTTTAGTTTAGCTTTTAAGCTAAGTGCTTCCTCTTGAACTTCTTCAGGGCCTTTGTTAATAACATCCTCAATGACTTTAAGCGCAGAATCAAAATCATCGATTTCAATATAAGCACGCGCTAAATCGAGTTTAGCTGAGTAGCCACCACTTTCAGCATCAACATCCGTTGGATTATCACCGGCAAGTAATGCATCAAACTCACTTAAGCCCACATCCATATTAACGTCGGTGTAAGGTTCGTGTTCAAGTTCAGCATCGTCACTTTCTTCTAATAATGAATCAATATCTACAAATTCATCATTATCAAGTTGCTCAACATCACTACTTTCAACAAGTGACTCTTTTGTAGTTAATGAGTCATCTGCCTCTAAGTCTTCTTTTAATAGGCTATCAAAATCAACATCAAATTCACTGCTGTCATCAACATTTAGCTCTTCGGGCTCTGCTAACTCACTAAGTAATGAATCAAAATCAGTTTGCGTCAGATTTGACATAAACTCTTCATCTAGCTCATCATCAGAGCTAATATCATTGCTACCCACTTCATCTAAGCTGGTTAACTGTGCTTCACGCTCTACATTTGTTTGCTCTTGCGATTCGTCTGATAACTCATCAGTTAGCGCTTGCTCTAAACTATCTTCGTCAAAATCAGCATCTAATTCAGAAAAATCATTTTCAATTAAAATTTCATCGTCAAAATCGTCTTCTAAGCTATCTTTAAAATTATCTAAACCAGCATCTGCCATAAGCGAATTTGCTAAATCTTGCTCAGCCTGACTAGAAGCTATTCCCGGTGCCTCGCCATCTAAATCATCCCCTTGTAATTCTTCAGGGGTAAATGGCAGCTCACTTTCTAATGTTTCTTGAACTTCATCAAGGTTAAGAGGTTTAGTGTCCTCTTCTATACTTGCTGATTCTACAGGTTCAATTCCATCATTAATATTTTGAAGTAAATCATCATCAAGCGATTCGTCTACAATCTCAGCTTCTAATTCAGAGAAGTTATTATCAATTAATAGTTCATCATCAAAACCATCTTCTAAACTATCTTTAAAATTATCTAAACCAGCATCTGTCATAAGCGCATTTGCTAAATCTTGCTCAGCCTGACTAGAAGCTATTCCCGGTGCCTCGCCATCTAAATCATCCCTTTGTAATTCTTCAGGGGTAAATGGCAACTCACCTTCTAATGTTTCTTGAACTTCATCAAGGTTTAGAGGTTTAGTGTCCTCTTCCATACTTGGTGATTCAACAGGTTCAATATCATCATTAATATCTTGAAGTAGATCATCATCAAGCGATTCATCTTCTAATTCAGAAAAGTCATTATCAATTAATAGTTCATCATCAAAATCATCTTCTAGGCTATCTAAGTCAGAATCTGCCATAAGCGCATTGGCGAGATCTTTCTCTGTTTGACTTGGTGCTACAGCATTTTTATCATCCGATGCATCGTCTTTAAGCTCTTGCGACTCAAATAAAGACTCACTCTCTAATAATGATTGAGCATCGTCTAATTCAAGTTCTGGGTATTCATCTAACTCTTCACTTGGCGTTACAAGTTCGCTATCAAGTTGGTCTTCAGTCTCTGTAAGATCTGAGTCATCGTCGCTCGCTAGTGGATCATCACCAAGGTCAACTTCTATTTCTTCAATATCATCATCAAGTTCATCTAAAGACCAATCAGGTGTTTCAACATAGTCATCATCTGTAGCTTGTTGTAGCTCGTTTAAAAGATCATCAACACTCTTTAACGTATCATCTGTATATTCTTCAAGGGCATCTTCAGGATCTAAAAGCGTTTCTGATGTATCTGAAAAATCATCAATCGATACATCTACAAGTTCAGGCTCATCGTCAAGCTCGGGCTCTTTTTCAAGCTCTGGATCTTCTTCAAGCTCTGGCTCTTCTTCAAGCTCTGGCTCTTCTTCAAGCTTAGGCTCTTCTTCAAGCTCAGGCTCTTCTTCAAGCTCGGGTTCTTCTTCAAGCTCGGGTTCTTCTTCAAGATCTGGCACATCGTCAAGCTCTGGCTCTTTTTCAAGCTCTGGCTCATCGTCAAGCTCAGGTTCTTCTGCAACCTCAAGCACTTCTGCAATCTCTGGCTCTTCTTCAAGCTCAGGCTCTTCTTCAAGCTTAGGCTCTTCTTCAAGCTCAGGCGCTTCTTCAAGTTCAGGCTCTTCATTTAAAGATGAAGCGAGCGACTCAATATCATCAACATTTAATTCTTCTTGAGCATCTGCTAAATCCTCAACTGAGTCTGCTAATGCATTATCAATTTCTGAATCTCTTACATCTGAATTTTTTAATTGATCATCAATCAAGCTGTCTATGTCGTCTAAATCGAAGTCGTCAGTTTCATCTACAAGCTCGTCTTCATCGAGTAACTCACCATCTAATGAGTCTTCAATCACATCGCTTTTTGACTCATTCGCGTCATCAATTAAGCTATCTATATCGTCTAAATCGAAGTCATCGGTTTCTTCAACTAATGAGTTATCTGCAGTATCAACCGCTGCCTCATCAATTAAGCTGTCTATGTCGTCTAAATCAAAATCATCAGTTTCTTCAACTAATGAGTTATCTGCAGTATCCACCACGGCTTCATCAATTAAGCTATCTATATCGTCTAAATCAAAGTCGTCGCTTTCATCTACAAGCTCATCTTCAACCACATCAGCTTTTGATTCATCAATTAGGCTATCTATATCGTCTAAATCAAAGTCGTCGCTTTCATCTACAAGCTCATCTTCATCAAGCAACTCACTTTCTAATGAATTTTCAACCACATCAGCTTTTGATTCATCAATTAGGCTATCTATATCGTCTAAATCAAAGTCGTCGCTTTCATCTACAAGCTCATCTTCATCAAGCAACTCACTTTCTAATGAATTTTCAACCACATCAGCTTTTGATTCATCAATTAGGCTATCTATATCGTCTAAATCAAAGTCGTCGCTTTCATCTACAAGCTCATCTTCATCAAGCAACTCACTTTCTAATGAATTTTCAACCACATCAGCTTTTGGTTCATTCGCTTCATCAATTAGGCTATCTATATCGTCTAAGTCAAAGTCATCACCTGTATCCGGTTCAGCTGAAGAGTCATTTGGAGTCTCTAACTTAGTTGATGTTTGATCTAATAATTCATCTATATCAAAATCATCATCCGCTGCAAGCTCTTCACTTAAAGCCGCCATTTCATCATGGGATTCTAAACTATCATCCTCTAAAGCTTCGCTTGTTTGCTGTGCATCAAACTCAGGTAGACTATCGTCTTCATCAAACAAGCTATCTAAATCGTCATTAGTTAGAATTTCATCATTGTTTATTGAGTCATCAGATAAGTCTAAATCAATATCTTCAGTGTTTTCATCTGAAGGTTGATCAAACCCTTGCTGCATAAAAATATCGAGTTCATCATCGTCATCGGTATTTTCATCATCAAAAACAATGTCATCACTTAGTAGACTTTCAAGCTCATCCTGATCGAGTAAATTCTCACCACCTGAAAAATCATCTAGGCCGTCATCTAAATCATCATCAGGCAACATATCATTTTCGAGATTATCATCAAGTTGAACACTCAAGTCATCTAAAGGGTCGGGTACAATTGGATCGTCATTTAAACTTGGGCCTAAATCATCATCGCCAGTGTAAATTGGGGTTTGTGGTAAAAAGTCATCATCGTTTTGTGGCTCGTCTTGCTTATTTGCTCGTTTGCGTAAAAACATAACAATTGCAAAAATAATCAGTAGCCCAGGAATAAACATTAATAAACCCAGCACTATCGGATTTGAAAATAATGAGCTTAAATCAAACGATTCTTTTGGTACTATCTCTTGTTTTTTTTGCTGTGCAATAATCTCGTTTTGCTTAACAATTAGTTCTTTTAATTGATTTTGAATTTCACTGTCTTGTCCTAACTGTAAGCGTAAGTTTTCAAGTTCGTTTGAAATACCTGATAATTGTTTTTTAAGATTATTATTCTCAACTAAAATTTCTTCTACATTGCTTACAGAATTTTTAAATTGTTGTTGTAACTCAACCAGCTTAGTACTTTGCTCTGTTTTTATTTCATTTAATTCTTTCTGTATCTCTTTTTTGGCATCGTCTACGTCGACTTTACGAGCTTGGGTTACTTTTGTTTGTGCTGAGGTAATTTCGCTTTGCGTAAGTGTGCCATTTTTTTTCTTTTCCCATAATGCATCATCTTGCTCTGAGCGTTGTTTTGCAAGCTGTGTATTTACACCTTTTATTTCGGCTAAAGTAGGGATTTTTAAATAGGCACCATTTTGAATATGATTAAGATTTTGTTCTAAAAATGAGTTGGGGTTTTTGTTATACAAGGCCTGCATAACTTGATAAATGCTGACGGAGTTATCTGGGCGCACTTTAGCCGCTATACGCCAAAGTGTGTCTGTTGGTTTAATTGGCCCAATAGATCGCCCTTGCGCACCATAGTCAACGCCTTTAGGCCCCTTTAATTGGGTACTGTCTTGAGAGTAAACTGGCGTTACTATCAATGCAGACGCTAATATAATAAGTGTAACTAAACCGCGCATGCTGATCCTTTAATATTTAAATATTAACAAAACACTTAAAGCTTAAGTGCATAAATAGTGTTGATTATTGCTGTTATCAGCCAAATGACTGACTCGCATTTATTATTACAATCTATTTTTATTGCAAGCTCTATTCCAATTACAAACTATAAACCAGTTAAGGCTTAATATCCATCGCAACACCTTGAAAATAAATGCCTTAAAACATCTTTATAAATATTAATTTATTGAGTGTTATCAATCAGTTTTTATACTTTTAAAAATAAACGGCAAAAAATTGACAAGCTCTATAAATAAAAAGCGGCAAACAAATAATGTTTACCGCTTCGAATGTGTGTTTAGCGCTATTAACTATTACATGTAATTAGCAATAAGCTCTTCTGCAATTTGAATACTGTTAGTTGCAGCACCTTTGCGAGTGTTATCACTTACAACCCACATGTTTAATCCATGAGGATGAGAAATATCAGCACGTAATCGGCCTATATAAACAGTATCGTTACCACTAGCGTCAGACACTGCTGTAGGGTAATCACCTTCATCATCAATTAGCTCGACACCAGGCGCGTCTTTTAAAAGTTGCTTAACGTGTTCAAAGTCATAAGGCATGCGCGTTTCAATATTAATTGATTCTGAGTGACCAAAAAACACGGGAACACGTACACATGTAGGATTTACTGCAATAGTGGTATCACCCAAAATTTTATGAGTTTCATTTACCATTTTCATTTCTTCGCGTGTATAGCCATTATCTTCAAAGCTATCAATTTGAGGAATAACGTTAAATGCAATTTGTTTTGGAAATACTTTATGATCTACAGGGCGTGCATTCATTAAATTAGCTGTTTGCTTTGCAAGTTCATCAACCGCCTCTTTACCTGCACCCGATACAGCTTGGTAAGTAGATACATTTATACGGTCTATTCCGTACGCATCATAAATTGGCTTAAGTGCTAACATCATCTGAATAGTTGAACAGTTAGGGTTAGCAATAATATTACGGTTTCTAAAATCAGCTAGACTTGAAGCATTAACTTCTGGCACGACTAAAGGAATTTCGAAGTCATTTCTAAAGTGCGATGTATTATCGATTACAATACATCCGGCATCAGCGGCAATCGGTGCGTACTTTTCTGACACACTGCCACCTGCAGAGAAAAAGCCAATATGCGCTTGGCTAAAATCAAAGCCTTCAACGTCAAGTACTTCAATAGTCTCACCACAAAACTTTATGTCTTCACCTGCGCTGCGGCTGCTCGCAAGTAAAAAAAGCTGATCTACAGGGAACTTACGATCTGCTAGCGTTTCAATGATTTGACGGCCTACTAAACCAGTAGCGCCAAGTACGGCAACGTTATATTTTTGCGACATATTTCTTCCTCTATAAACGACATTAAAACAACATCGTTAGTTAAATAATTATTTAGCTATGCTAAAGCCAAGTTGACTAAGTGCTGCTAGTTGTGGGCTATCACCTTGTAGGAATAAGGTGCTAAATTCTCGCCTTACCGGATAGTTTTTACGTAAACTATCAAAGCCCTCACCTTCTAAATGACGAAGTAAAATTCCGTCATCGCGGCGTACGTCATAAATTAAATGCACCAAACGGGCAATATCTTGCTCGCTTAGGCTTTGCGTAACAGTTGCATGTGTAATAGCAGGTATTGGTAAAAAATCATCCAACGATTTACTCACCTCTACACCTTTTAGGTCACACAATTTTTGATACAACATTTGTGTACCTCGTGCTTTCCCCTCAAGTGTATGCCCTGCAATATGTACACTAGCATAACGAACATGTTCTAGTAATTCAGTTAGAATATTGGGCTCTTTTTCCCATACATCAAGCACTAAATCTAGATCAGCCCCAGCTTCCATTACCTCAAGCAATGCTTGATTATCAATTACATCGCCTCGGCTTGCATTAATTAGCGTGAGTCCTGGCTTAAGTGCTTTTAATCGCTCTTTATTCATCATGTGCAGCGTTTTGTGCTCACCACTTTTAATAAGTGGAACATGAAAAGTAACAACATCTGATTGCGCTAATAACTCATCAAGCGCTACATGCTCTTGTAGTAAGCCCTGTTCGTGCTTAATTGGATCGCACAGCAGTACGTCGACATTTAATGCTTTTAATTTTTGCGACAAACATGTGCCAATGTTACCCATTCCTACAATACCAATTGTTTGACCACACAATGGGCGCGCATTTTCTTGGCTTAATGCAAATAAGCTACTAATGACATATTCAGCTACAGCAATGGCATTACAACCAGGTGCACTGGTAAAAGCAATATTTCTATCATGCAGTAATTGTGTATCAACATGGTCAATACCTATTGTGGCAGTGCCTACAAAGCTCAACTTGTTAGCTTGTGCTAATAGTTCATGATTAACATTAGTCACTGAACGAGTAAGAAGGACATCTACATCAACTAATTTTTCAGGTGTTAATTTACGACCATCAAAACGCTCAACCTCACCAAAGTCTGCAAAGTACTGCTCAACTAAAGGCATATTTTGATCGGCAAGAATTTTCATTACAGAGTCCGTTTGGCAATTAAGAGGCGCCATTGTAGCGAACAACCTAGCCTTTACACAAACTAAAAAGGCGCATTTTAGTTAATACAAACATTCAAAAATGGGGATGTGGATTGTTTTAAATCAGCAATTAAAATTAGGGATTTAAATTAGAGATTTAAACTATGCAGATAATAATTTTACTATTGAATATAGTAAGGCCGAATCACAAGATGAGTCGGCCTTTAATATAGAAAATAAACTTCAATTGCATTGAATTTTATTTACTTGATTTTAATTTATAGCTCAAAATCTTTTTTGAATTTCAAACCAAATTCACTGCGGTCATTACTGCGCATTACACCAACAAAACCTGATTGTTGTAGGCGACCAACATCGTAAACTTCGTTTAGAACGTTTTCACCATATAATGTAACTTCCATATCGCCATATGGGTTAGTGTACGAAATATTAAAACCAACTAGTTCACGAGAATCAATAGTCTCACTTTGGTTGTAAACTGATTGACCTTGCATTTCACTGCGATACGAATAGTTAGCATTAAACGCAAGTGTTGCGCCACTATCTAAATCCATAAAGTAAGAAGGTGCAACCATGACAGTCCAGCGTGGTGTAAGTGCAGGTGAATCGCCTTTACCTATGCCTTGTACGCCCTCAGCCACTTCTGTTATTTCAGAATCTAAATAACCCACTGCACTGCGAATAGTAAAGTCATCAGTAATAGCAACGGTTGTTTCAAGCTCAATACCTTGCGCTTTAGACTGACCCGCATTTTCTACAATTGTTACAAAGCCACCACCCGCAGTTGGATCTGAAAACGGTAATGCTAAATCGGTGTAATCAGTCACAAATACCGCAAGCATCATAGATACATTTTCGTGTACTTGGCCTTTTAAGCCCATTTCGTAGTTAATCGCTTTTGTTTCGTCAAACGATACAAATTGATCTGGTCCACCAAATGGACGCGGTGGAAAACCACCTGTTTGATAGCCTTTTTGAATCTGGCCATACACATTCATATTATTGCTAAGCTGATAAGATGCATTTACATCCCACGTAACCGCATCAAAATCTGCACTTACATATTTACGAGTTGGAAATGATGGGAATATAGCATTTGCATCTTTCTTATCTTTTGAATAACGAAGACCACCACCAACCGTTAAATCGTCAGTTAAATCGTAGCTGGCATTTATATATGCTGCATACGAATTAGTTTCTTGGTTAATTTCAAATTCGCCGTAACCGCCAAATGATTCTGTTACACCATCATTCAACAAGCCATTAGGTGTATTAAATGGGCTAAATACAAACGGGCCTGAACGTGTAAAACCATCTTCATTAAAAAAGTAAAGACCAGATACAAAGTCCATATTATCGAATGTCGCATTTAACTGAACTTCAAAAGAGTACTGATCAGCACCGCCCTCCTCTGGAAACTCAGACAAGTTTAAAGGTGATGCATCATCATCTAGGCCACCTTCGTATTCAGATGTACGGTAGCTTGAAATAAACTTAGTGGTATAAGTATCATTAATTGCCCAATCGGCTGAAAACGATGTGCCCCAACCTGAGTAAGAGGTAGATTCAATACCCGCAACAGTTGTACCTAAATCATCAGGGTCTGATGGAATTAAATCTTGAGTTAATAATGGGAAATCACCATTAAAAACATCATTTGGATCGAGTGGGTCTGTCAGTTCAATTGTATAAGGCGATTGGCCAGATTCGTTATCAACACCATCTAAAGAAAAAGTGAATGCTAAGTCGGTATTTGCTTGCCATTTAAGGGCAACACGGCCGCTAAACTCCTCTTCTTCACCAATTTCTTTCTCTGGATTTGCTAAATTAACAGCTTCACCAACACCATCACGTGTTTTATAAGATGCACTTGCAGACATACTTACATCATCTGTTAGTGAATTATTAAAATAAACATCGCCAGCAATACGTCCACGACTACCCAACTTTGCTGTAGTAGTAACAATACCTTCATCACCAGGCTGCTTTGTAATTACATTTACAGCACCACCTAATGTATTACGGCCATATAAAGTACCTTGGGGGCCGCGAAGCACTTCAACACGCTCAACATTAGGTAATGATAAGTTAGAACCCATTTGACGACCTAAGTACACACCGTCAAGATAAACACCTACACCAGGATCGGTAGTGATAATATGATCTTGCAAACCAATACCACGAATAAATACAGATGCATGCGCAGAGTTACCCACCCCATAGCGGGTAATATTTAAGTTTGGAACATATTTACCAATATCTTCGAGGTTACTCATATTGGCTTTATCAATTAGATTTGCACCAATTGAAGTGATAGCGGTTGGAGATTCAAACAGGCTCTCTATGCGTTTACGAGCTGTGACTTCTATCTTTTCAAAAGCATCTTGTTTAGCTGTTGTTTTAGTTTCTTCGGCGTTTACAGAGGTAGTGAGTCCAGCAAGAATTGCTAAGCTTAGTTGTGAGAGGTTACGTAATTTCAAAATATTCTCCAAAGGATACCGTGTGATTTTAGTTATGCTTTTATATTGATAATATAAATTTTAGGCATAAAAAAAGACGCTAAATAGCATCTTTCCTCTGGATGGGTATTATATGACAGAATTGTGAATAAATGTATAAAATAATTTAAATAATGGCATGAAGAATAAAAATAATTTAAGCATTATTAGCTTTAAGTGAATTATCATAAATCAACAACATTGATATCGACCTCACTAAAAATTGTTTTAAAAGTAGATAAAATAAACTTTATAATCAGTACCTTTTGTGAGAGTCAATGTTAAAAATCCACTTTTCGAATAATAATACTGCAAGTAGAAATTATACCTTTCCCCTAACCATTTCTTAATAAATGAAATAATTGCCAAGTATTGTTATTACTTATCGTACAAAGCAGTTGCCTCGCACCACAAGCATTTAGATATTCAGCAAGCACTGCACTAGGTCCTAGAGTTATACTCCCGAGGCCATCTGAAGAAAACTGAAGATTATTATTTTGTGTAGTAAAGCCGCACACTGGTGAGATATGACCCAACAGAGTTAAACCTACTTCATCGTTACTATATGCATTTATTGCAAAGCAATATAATAAAAACCAAACATGCTCATTTATTATCCCTATTTTTCTTGAGCAACTCGCTAAGACAGTTAAATATTAAGCAAAATATAAAAATAACACTGTTGATATTTGTTTATAAAAAAGTAATGGTGCTCGGTGCTATAACTTTACGTGCCAAGCTAAATAAACAGCTGCAAGCTCCTCTATCTTTTGTTCAAGCTAAGCCGTAGGGCTTTTCAACAAAGCGCTTACTGTTTACAAACCAATTGCAAATAAGTAAACAAAATTTAAATAAGCAATATACACAACCATAGTCATCTAAATATTATTCATTATTTTCATATGAATTTATCACCGCGTTTAATTAAAAAAACACACCAATAAATAAATATATTTACAAATGTAAATTCACATAAATCTGATGGCTTTCATTTATTTTCACTAACACGCTAAATTTATTAGATAATTATTGATATCGACTCTATAATATTCATGGAATCAACAAATAGGAAATACATATGAAAAAGCTATCTGTAGCAGTAGCAATATGTGCAGCTTTGGCATCTAGCTATGCTAGTGCTGAAGTGCGAATTAATGGTTTTGCATCAATTATCGGTGGTAAAAGTCTGGATAGTGACAGTACTTTGTACGGTTATGATGATGATATTACATTTAAAAATGAAAGTGTTTTTGCATTACAGCTCTCTGCAGACCTACAAGAGAAACTTACTGCAACAGCTCAAATTGTAGCTCGAGGCGAAAACGACTTCGATGCAGAGTTTGAATGGGCGTATATTACATACGAATTTTCAGATGAACTGCAGCTAAGTGCGGGTAAAATGCGCGCTCCATTTTACAAATACTCTGACTTTTTAGATGTAGGCTATGCATATCGTTGGGTACGTCCGCCAAAATCAGTATACGGTATCCCATTTTCAACTTACGAAGGTCTTAGTTTAGTTTACAGCTCACAATTAGGTGATTGGGATTCTACGCTTCAAGGTTTTTACGGTGCATTCGATGGTGATATTGATGTATTCGGTACAGAGTTACCGGCTGAATTAAATAACTTTGGCGGCGTAAACTGGAACCTATCTTATGACTGGTTTAGTGCTCGTGTAGCATATATGGTTGCGGATACGAGTATCTCATCAGAGGATAGCGGCCTTTTAGGGCTTGCTGGTGCATTATCAGATAATGGCTTAACTGATACGGCGAATGATCTTATCACTGATGAAGATAAAACAACCTTCGTTGGCGTTGGTTTTTCTATTGATTATGAAAACTTTTTGTTTGATGCCGAATATACACAATTTGAGGTTGAAGACAGTATACTACCAAAACAGTCACAGTATTATGCATCCGTTGGTTATCGTATTGACAGTGTAATTGTTCATTTTACATATGAAGATAATGATGACAAGCATGACTCATCACGTTTTAATACTATTGAGTCAATACCAAGCTTAAATTCGGCTGTGAATGGTGCTCTTGATGGGCTTCGTGCGCAAAGTAATGTATATACAATTGGTACACGTTATGATTTCCACCCTTCAGCTGCATTCAAAATCGACTTTAGTCGTTTTGAGGATGATGTAACTGATACAGAAACTGATGTTGTAGCTGTTGGCATAGACTTGGTATTTTAATTGGAGCTTATGATGAAAAAATTAATTTTAGTTAGTGCACTTTCATTGTGTTCAATTAATGTATTCGCAGAAGTTGCTGTGATTATTAATCCAAGCAACGTTAGCTCTGTAGATGCTGACACAATAAAAAAGATTTATTTGGGAAAAAGCAAGTCATTTAGTAATGGCGATAAAGTTAACCCAGTAAATCAAGATGGCACTTCGGTGACTGATGAATTTAACGATAAAGTAGTCGGTAAGTCTAGTAGTCAGTTAAACGCATATTGGTCTAAACTGATATTTACAGGTAAAGGTACACCTCCTGAAAAGCTTGCATCTGACCAAGCTGTTATTGATTTTGTTGCTGCAAATAACGACGCTATTGGCTATATTGATAGTTCGAAAGTTAGTGATAAAGTAAAAGTAATTGCTACTTTTTAATCATTAAAAACTGATATAAAACCACTATCTATTTAAAAGTGAGCAGTTAAAGATATTTAGCTGCTCAATTAACTAACTTAAAATTCATTTACTCTGCTTTGAACATCCTATATAAGCAATAGAGTCCAAGTACTTCCCTCTAAAAGCGGTAAAAGTAATTTAGCTCTTTTACCTTGCAAAATTTCTCGCTTAATATTGCGACTTAAATACTTACTTACCTCTACTAATGATGGAGGATAACTTTTTTCCATTATTGATAGTTTGTTAAGAGATTTATTTTGGCTAAATAGTGACTCAAATATAATAGTAGGCAATCTAGCCTTAGAAATTTAAATTATTAACAGAGCACATATATCATAAAGGTAGAAGGTAGTTATAGAAGGATTTTTTGCTTGAGTAAGAGGTGCTCGTTAATTAGTTTAATGCAACGCTTAGTATATTAATTTTTTCTTATTTAGGAAGGGTTGCACAAGTTTAAATTAAGAGAAACCAGGGCAAGCTACTCACTATCTAAACCCACGTTACTTTACACATAAAAAACTCTCGTAATTAGTATTACGAGAGTTCTGATATATTGAATTAACTCAAATATTAGAAAGTAGCTATTACTCTTACGCTATCTGTCACATCACTGGTTTCTAAATAGCCGATAGCCTTTTGATTAGAGCTAACCTCTTTCAAAACTTCATTTACATCTTTAGCTTGTAAAGGAGGCGTTCTTCGTCCTGTAAAAATAAGCTTTGACCATACTGCATCTACTTGAGACGTGTTTCTTTTTAAAACAGTGTCATCAAATGCAGTTCTAGCACCTTTTCCGGCTTCGAACAATACAGGTACGGCTTCAGTTCCATCACTAAACTGTCCTAATTTACCCATGAATATATTTTTCACTTGAGCTTCAGAAATCTCTGATGTGTTACTTTTATTTACAACAACAGATAATGCCGCATTACTTGTAGTCATCATAATAGACAATAAAATTAATAAGAATAAAATTGATTTAAAGATTTTCATAGATTATTCCTTTAGAAAATAATATCTAGCGATACAGTTGATACAATAATGTTTTTACCAGTAGCTGAAAGTGTTTCATTGCTAAGGTTTCTAAAACCTGAACCACCAGTCGCAAAGCCATCGTTATTTAGAGGACGGAAACTATCAAATTGCATTTTCAATGCCATTTTTTTGTAAAAATCCCAACGAAGACCCGCTGTAATTGTATTTGAACGTGAACTTGAATTTCTTACAACATATTGATCAAGCGGCTCACTACCTAAACCAACAACTTGAGAATCAAGGCTAGCTTTTATATCGGCATCAACATCTAGTTTAAAATTTTCAGTTAAAGACTTAGCATATGAGTAGCCAACATAAGGCGTAAGTGAATCGAATCTATATCCAACCATTCCATAAGCAGCTATACCGTTAGCTAAAGAAGATCTTGCTTCTCTGTGTGCCCACTCAAATTGACCAAAGTAACTGCCATTATCGTATACTACAGCAAGGCTTGTAAGGTTGAATGGTCTACGTTTACGTTGGATAATACTAAAAACATCCGCTGCATTTGGAATAACTTCAGAACATGCACCTACTGCACAGTTGTCGTTCAAAGGGTCAATGTTTAATCCCAGTTGATGGTCAGTACTTACTAACATCCTCATATTACCAGGCACATACTCGCCTTCTGCGCTAATAGTTGAATGTTGAGCATTCATGTATCCAGCTCTGAAAGTCCATGAGTCGTACTGTACTGTACCAACTAAACCGGCCATATGATGAAATTTGATATAACTTTTACCAGGGAAATATAGTTTATCAAACTTGCCTGCATAAGCCTGTATTTGGTACGACACATCGCCGTCACCAATATAGTTACTATATATAGCATCAACACCATCAACATTATTTATTGTAGCTTGGCTATATAAATCTATAACAGGTCTTACCCAAACGTTAGAATAATTAACATTACGCGTATCTGAACCTAAAAATACAGGTGATACAAATCGACCCGCTCTTAAACGAAGATTTGGACTATATTTGTAGCTAATATACCCCCAATCTAATGAAGGCTGGTAATTATTTTTGTAATTACGACGTGACAAGACTTGGATTACAGCAGACAAGTCATTTGTAAACTTATATTGAGCTTGCAAGCCTATCACAGTATCGTTATCAAATCTCCAGTGGTCTTCTGAACCACTTGGTAGTGTATTGTTTTGAATGAACTGTACGTTTTCTTTGTTCGTTTTTGATGCACTCAAAGTTGCAAAACCAGATATTTTAAAATCATCTGACGCTTGAGCAAAGTTCGGTAATAATATTAAAGTTAAAGTTAAACAGATATAAATGTATTTCATATTGATCCCTTGATTTAGTTAGTTTCTGTTTAGCAAGTTCCCTTGTACACCTAAACAAAACCAACCTTTTCGTTTGATTATCTGATGCTATTATAGTCTACATTTGTTTTTTTTTAAATAAATATTGAACTTGTTTCATTTAATTTAGTCTAATGTCTATTTTGAATTTTTTATATGAACATATTAGAGCCGTTGACCTTTCAAAATTAAACTTTGTTCTATCTAGGCGTGAAATTTATAACACAGTAGGCTCGGTAAATACTCTTGCGTTACTCTAGGGCGTGTTGTTCTTTGTGGATTGAAATTTGTTCAATCTAGGGGCGATTTAACCGCGGCACGAGGTTTGTAACCTAGTCGGCTCGGTAACTGCTCTTGCGTTACTCTACTGGCTTACATCCATGTAAGAATAAGTAAAAATCGAGCAACAAAGATTTAATCGTCCCTAGAAAGAACCCGAAGGGCAGCGCATGTTTGGCATTTATGCTGCGTTATCGCCAATTTATGGGGAATAACCACACTACATAGGCTCTGCCTTGCCTAAATACCAAACAGTCTGCTGCAAAATTAATCACGGAAGATCAACACGCCCTAGTAACTTGCATCCATGTGAGAATAAACTAACAAGCTTCTGTGCTCTGCTCATACTCTTTGTTACCTCCATGTAGGTAACAAAGGGTTAATCGTAACTAGGATGAGTTTAAAGGGCAGTGCGAGTTTAGTGTTTATAATTTATGCATCATTATTACCTATTTAAGGGGAATAATTACACTTCAGACGCTCCGTCTTTCCTAAGGCTATATGCACTACTGAAAATTTAACTTCGAAATTATTGCCGTATCACAATCCACACCAATGAACCTCGAAGATATTATGAAAAACTTTAGATACTCAACCTGAAAAATGGGAACCTGCTCAAGCAGCTCTTTATTTTTTCGCAACTGATAGAGCGACGTTATTGGCTATATTAAGTAGCTCTGAAATTAACGATTATAGTAAAAGTTATTGCGGCTTTCTAATCGTTAAACGTTGCTATAAAGACCGCCCTTGGGGTGATCTTTATATAAAGCGGAAGATTATTCTATTCTAAATTTAGCTGTTGCATCGAGTAAATTATCAGAGAGGTAATGTAAATTTTTGGCAACATCACGAACAGCAAGTAGAGAGCTCATCGTATCCTCAAACGATACATGCATATTAGATACGTTTTCAACAACCATAGCAG
The DNA here is from genome assembly GCF_015864465.1 of Pseudoalteromonas sp. SWN29. Classification (NCBI taxonomy): domain Bacteria; kingdom Pseudomonadati; phylum Pseudomonadota; class Gammaproteobacteria; order Alteromonadales; family Pseudoalteromonadaceae; genus Pseudoalteromonas; species Pseudoalteromonas sp. SWN29. The sequence continues at coordinate 81,332 of NZ_JADYXE010000003.1, read as the reverse complement.
CAACAGAAGTTTGCTCCTCAGTTGCTGCTGCAATCTGCGAATTCATTCCATTTATTTCTAGCATCTGCTCAGCTATTTTCTCTATTGAAATACCTGTTTTCTCTGCGGCAGTAGCATTATCTGTTGCCATGTCTCGTGCTGAAGTCATAGCGGATACAGACTCATTTGCAGCGGTAGTTAATGCGCCAAGTAATTCTCGGATCTCGTTAGTTGAATGTGCCGTACGGGACGCTAATTCACGAACTTCGTCAGCAACTACGGCAAAGCCACGTCCATGCTCACCGGCACGAGCAGCTTCAATCGCAGCGTTAAGAGCAAGTAAATTAGTTTGATCAGCGATAGAAGTAATAACGTTTAAAATCTGCGATACATTTTTTGTGTCATCTGCAAGCTTATTTATAGTTGTAGCGGCTTGATTTATTTCGTTGCTTAACGTGCGAGAAACAGTGACTGACATTTTAACTTGTGTACGACTTTGTTCGACTTCTTTTTCGGCGGTTTCTGCTGCGTGAGAAGCACTGGCTGCAGATTGAGATATATCACCTACACTCTGCTTCATTTCTTCCATAGATTGCTTAACAATTTCAGCATCAGTGGTTTGCTTTGTTGTAGCACGCTCAGCTTGTTCCATACCTTGAACTAGTCGTGTTGAGTTTTCCATTAAAGGCTCACATACGGCAATAACTTCAAGAACCGTCTCTCTTAGTAAAGAAATAAATGCGTTGAAGTTAATAGAAACTTGGCCAATCTCGTCTTCTGAATTAACAGATAGTTGTGTGCTTAAAGAACCATTGCCGCTTGCTAATAAGCTAAGGTTATTAGCTGCATCACTAGCAGATGAACCTATATTTTTAGCAATCCATATAGCCATAAACAATAATAAAATTAATGAGATAATGGATACAACTAACATTAGAGTTAATGCTTCATCAGAACGCGCTTTGGTGTTGGCAACCAGTTCGAAAAAACGATTATCAGCTTTTTGTTGGGCACCTTTAAAGCTTTCTAAAACAGATCCATATAAATTTGTTTTAAGCTGCGCTTGTTGCTGTATTTTACTAAAATCAGCAGTTCCATTGACCATACCTGTAGCAATACTTGAGGATATTTTTTCATAATCTGACAACTCATTAATAATATCACTGTTAATGTAGGAATTATTAAGCTGCGTTATTAAGGTAATATTAGACTCAATAGTACTATAAACATTATCTGCTTTAATAATAATGTCTTGTTCACCGAACGTAACTGCTTGAGTATAAAGCTCGTCAAGCTTTTCTAAAAGCCCTACGTTCTCCGACGTTATTTTTACTATTTTATATGATGAACTGCCCATTTCATCAAGTGAAACCTTGTTATCATTCATTGATAAATAATTTATCAATACGATCACTACAAAAGCCACTACCGCAATACATGTAATAGCATGTATTTTCTTAGTGATGCTTAAGTTTTGAAAAGAGAAGCCTGAAGCCATGCTTTATTACCTTATTTTATTGTCTATATCTATTATCGGCCTGATATCTATAAGTGTGAGCTAAATTTGTAATATTTCTAGTTTTTTCTAATAAATAGAAGAATTATTTCACGACAAGCAAATGATGTTCAAAAAACTCACAATATATTTCAGGCACAAAAAAACCAGTAACATCTCTGTTACTGGTTTTCACAATTTGGTGCGGATGGGGGGACTTGAACCCCCATGCCCTAAAGCACCACCCCCTCAAGGTGGCGTGTCTACCAATTCCACCACATCCGCATTTTTAAGCTTTCGCTTAGGTGTTAAACATATTGATTCATTTGAGGAGGATAAATCGTTTAACGATAGCTTTACGCTAAATTAGTTCGGCACGTCAGAGCTTTGCCCTTTCGTAGATGTTACTGGAACATCTTCTTCAACAGGAACTACCGTTTCTACTGCTGGAGCTTGTTCTAGGTTTTCCCATTCGTCAGTCTTTTTAATTTGACCAGCGGTTAAGTTACCTAACACAATGCTTAAAACAAAAAATACCGTTGCTAAGCTTGTGGTTGTTTTTGTCATAAAGTTACCAGCACCTGACGAACCAAAAACTGTGCCTGATGCACCAGCGCCAAATGAAGAACCCATATCTGCGCCTTTACCTTGTTGAATTAAAACCATTCCAACTAGAGCCAAAGCCACAACTAAATAAACTACTAATAAAATTTCGTACATCTTATACAGTCCCTTTTGCACTGTTACAGATTGCAGTAAAAGATTCTGCTTTTAGACTTGCGCCGCCAATTAAGCCGCCATCTATATCTGTTTGTGCAAATAATAATTCGCTATTTTTTTCATTAACGCTACCACCATATAAGATGGTAAGCCCTTGTGCTAAATTGCTATCAAGTGATGCAATTTTGTCACGGATAAATTTATGAACAGTTTGTGCCTGCTCTGGCGATGCAGTCTTACCTGTGCCTATGGCCCAAACGGGCTCGTATGCTATCACAGAATCTTTCAGTGCTGCTACACCTAATTTCTCTATTACTGCATCAATTTGTGCAGCAACTACTTGTTCGGTTTGACCGTTTTCTTGCTCACTTTCGCTCTCGCCTACACATAATATTGGTGTTAACCCAACTTGCTGTGCTCTAGCAAACTTTTCAGCGACTGCTGCATTACTTTCGTTATAAATACTGCGGCGTTCAGAATGACCAACGAGTACGTAAGTTGCACCTAAATCTTTTATAAGCTGCGCATCAACTTCACCAGTAAATGCGCCAGGTGTATTTTCAGAAACAGTTTGAGCCCCTGTAGAAACACCGCTAGCTACCATTGCTGGTACAAGTGGGAATGGAGGAAATAAAACAATGTCCATCTCTTGTGATTTTACATCGTTAATAGCGTCAGACATTTGTTTAACTAACTCTAAAGAGCCATTCATTTTCCAGTTGCCTGCGACCATCGCCTTGCGTATTGCCATTATCCACTCCACATTAGAAAGCGGGCGAGATATTAACTTTTCTCGCCCAAAGTTACAAGAGGTTATTGTTATTAATCAGTTTGTTTGCTCATAGATTCTACAACAGCTGCAATTTTTTGAGCGCTGTCGATTACAATCTTTTCTTGCTCGGCTTCAACCATAACACGAACCACAGGTTCAGTGCCTGACTTACGCAGTAAAACACGCCCTTTATCGCCTAAAGCAAGTTCAACTTCTGCAACAGCTGAAAGCACTTCTGGTGCTTTTGTCGGGTCAGTTCCAGCTGTATAACGAACGTTAATCATCTTCATTGGATACTTGGTAAAACCAGCGCCTAAGTCTTGCAATGTACGATTTTGTGCAACCATAGCAGCAAGTACTTGTAAGCTTGAAATAATACCATCACCCGTGCTAATTAAGTCCAGATTTAGTACATGGCCTGAGCTCTCACCGCCAATTTTCCAGCCTTTTTGCTGTAGTAATTCCATAACATAGCGATCACCCACTTTACTGCGAGCAAACTCGATACCTTTTGCTTTTAAAGCGTTTTCAAGGCCCATGTTAGACATAACAGTACCAACTACACCACCACCCAAATTATCATCTTGGGCTGCTTGGCAAGCAATAATATAAACCAGATCATCACCATCAAAAACACGGCCATTATGATCAACCATCATCACGCGGTCACCATCACCATCGTATGCAATACCTACGTCGGCTTTAAGTTCAAGCACTTTACGTTTAAGGGTATCTACGTGAGTAGCGCCACATTCATGGTTGATATTAACGCCGTTAGGCTCACACGCATGTGTTATTACTTCTGCGCCAAGTTCACGCATAACAGAAGGTGCGATATGATAAGTAGCCCCATTTGCGCAATCGACAACAATTTTAAGACCTTCTAAAGATAGGCCTTGTGGGAACTGGCTTTTACAAAACTCTATATACCGGCCATCCGCACTGACTAAACGCGATGCTTTACCTAATTTATCTGAGGCAACACATGTCATTTGCTCATCAAGCATAGCTTCAATTTCAAGCTCTACTGCGTCATCAAGCTTTAAGCCTTGACCATTGAAAAACTTAATACCGTTATCGTAATACGGATTATGTGAGGCACTAATTACAATACCGGCCTCAGCACGAAATGTTTGCGCTAAATAAGCAACGGCCGGTGTCGGCATAGGACCTAATAATACAACATCAATACCAGCGGCAATTAGACCAGCCTCAAGTGCAGTTTCAAGCATATAGCCCGAAATACGCGTATCTTTACCAATAATAACTTTTTTAGTACCACTTTGTGATAATACACGCCCAGCAGCCCAGCCTAGCTTCATTGCAAACTCAGGGTTAATAGGCGCTGCACCTACTAGCCCACGCACACCATCGGTGCCAAAATATTTTCTTTCTTTCATTATGCAATTCCTTGTTCGCAGGCTTGATATACACCAAGTACATCTGCGGTTTCTTTTACGTCATGTACACGAATAATTTTTGCGCCATTTTGCGCTGCGATTAACGCACCCGCTAAGCTGCCCGCTAACCGTTCATTTGTATCTCTGTTTAATAAATTACCTATCATCGATTTACGAGATAATCCGGCCAATAATGGCAAACCTAATTTATTAAAATCATCAAACCCAGCCAATATTTGATAATTATGGCTAAGCGTTTTTCCAAATCCAAAACCTGGGTCTAGAATAAGTCGTTCAAACTTAATCCCCGCTGTTTCACACGCTTTAATGCGTTCACTAAAAAACATATTTATATCTGCAAACAAATTATCGTAATGAGGTGCCGATTGCATGCTGCGGGGCTGCCCTTGCATATGCATTAAACAAATTGCTACATCTTCATATTGCGCAACCGTTTCTAAAGCATCTAGTTCTTGCAAAGCTCTAACATCATTGACTATATCTGCCCCTGCAAGTATTGCTTGTTCCATTACCTGTGCTTTACTGGTATCAATTGATATAACGCAGTCACTGTGCTGACGTATCGCTTTAATTGCAGGGATCACGCGAGCAAGTTCATCTTCTAAACTAACATCTGGCGCGCCTGGACGGGTTGACTCCCCCCCTATATCTAAAATTGTCGCACCGTCATCTAATAATTGCACTGCGCGCTTTAACGCTATTTGGGGATCTAAAAACTGCCCACCGTCAGAAAATGAATCCGGCGTTACATTTAATATTCCCATAATAACGGGCTTTTCAAGATTAAGCGTACGCCCTCTCGGGAGTTTTAATGTGTTAGTCATTGCCAACCTTTATAATTATTTCTAAATAGTTGATACAAAAAAGCCCCGAAGTTCGGGGCTTTCATTAACTATTTTAACGATTATTCAGCTTTGTCATCAAGGTTTGTTTCATCTTTTTTAGATGAATCATCAGTATTTTGACTTTCGTCAACAACTGGCTCTTGAGGTTCTTCCGCTTTTACCGGTTTTGCTTCATGACGATCATGTGCATCACGCGGTTCACGTACTGGTTGGCGTGCCATTAAATCATCAATTTGCTTAGCATCAATAGTTTCGTATTTCATTAACGCATCTTTCATTGAGTGAAGTATATCAATATTTTCTTTTAATATTGCTTCCGCTCTTTGATAGTTACGGTCTGAAAATAAACGTACTTCTGCATCGATTATTTTAGCTGTGTCGTCTGACATGCTAGATGAACGACTACCGCCGCCACCCATGTACATTTCGTTCTGATCTTCAGCGTAAAGTAACGGACCTAATTTTTCACTTAAACCCCAATGCGTAACCATTTTACGCGCTATGTCTGTAGCTCGTTCAATATCGTTACTTGCACCCGTTGTTACTTTATCAGCACCGTAAATAAGTGCTTCAGCAATACGACCACCATAGAGGCTAGAAATCATTGACTCTAAGAGCTCTTTTGAATGGCTAACACGATCTTGTTCTGGTAGGTACATTGTTACACCTAGCGCACGGCCACGTGGAATAATAGATACTTTATAAACTGGATCATGTTCTGGCACCATACGACCAACAATTGCATGGCCTGCTTCGTGGTACGCAGTCATTGCTTTTTCTTGCTCGCTCATCACCATGGTCTTGCGCTCTGCGCCCATCATGATTTTATCTTTAGCAGCGTCAAATTCAGCCATACTTACAACACGTTTATTACCACGTGCAGCATAAAGTGCAGCTTCGTTTACTAAGTTTGCTAAATCAGCACCCGAGAAACCAGGAGTACCACGAGCTATAAGAGCCGCTTCTACGTTATCGCCTAATGGCACTTTACGCATGTGTACTTTAAGTATTTGCTCACGACCACGAATATCAGGTAAACCCACTTCAACTTGACGGTCAAAACGACCCGGACGAAGTAACGCAGGGTCTAATACATCAGGACGGTTAGTTGCTGCAATAACGATTATACCTTCGTTACCACCAAAACCATCCATCTCTACTAGCATTTGGTTAAGTGTTTGCTCACGTTCGTCGTTACCGCCGCCCATACCAGCACCACGTTTACGACCTACAGCATCAATCTCATCTATAAAGATAATACAAGGCGCCGCTTTTTTAGCTTGTTCAAACATGTCACGTACACGTGACGCACCAACACCCACAAACATTTCAACAAAATCTGAACCAGAAATTGTAAAAAATGGAACTTTAGCTTCACCAGCAACAGCCTTTGCAAGCAACGTTTTACCGGTACCTGGAGGACCAACCATCAATACGCCTTTAGGAATACTTCCGCCAAGCTTTTGAAATTTCGATGGGTCACGTAAAAAGTCGACCAATTCGGTAACGTCTTCTTTCGCTTCATCACAGCCTGCAACATCAGCAAACGTTGTTTTAATTTGGTCTTCGCTCATTAAGCGAGCTTTACTCTTACCAAATGACATAGCGCCTTTACCGCCGCCGCCTTGCATTTGACGCATGAAGAATATCCATACACCTATAAGCAGTATCATCGGGAACCAAGAAATAAATATACTTGCCAAGAATGATTGTTCTTCAGGTTGTACACCCTTCACATTTACATCATTTTTAAGTAAATCATTAATTAAGTCTTCATCGTACATTGGCATCGTTGTTTGAAAACGCTCACCACTGCTCTTAGTACCAGTAATATTTCCTGTACCACGGTCGATAATAACTTCTTGCAAAGAGCCACTGCGGACATCTTTCACAAATTGAGTGTAACTTGTTTGACGATCAACTTGCTCGCCGCCATTAAAGCTCTGAAAGACTGACATCAGCACAACTGCAATCACCAGCCATAGTATTAAATTTTTCGCCATATCGCTCAAGGGGTTAACCTCTTGTATCCAATTAATTTAAATTCAACTAAACGCCAAGCAACTGTACTACAGTTTGTATCCAGTCGCTACTATATATACTTCCCGAGAACGGGCACGTGAGGCATCAGGTTTGCGTATTTTCACTGCTTTAAAACTATTACGTACATCTTGCAAGTATTGATCAAAGCCTTCTCCTTGGAAAACTTTAACAATAAATGCGCCATTTTTCTTTAGTACTTGAGCACACATATCTAGCGCAAGTTCTACCAAATACATACTACCGGCTTGATCTACTGAGTTATTGCCACTCATATTTGGTGCCATGTCAGAGAGTACCACATCAACATTTTTACCATCAATACGTTTTAACAACGCATTTAATACAGCCTCCTCACGAAAGTCACCTTGTAAGAAGTCAACACCCGCAAGTGAATCCATTGGTAATATATCACACGCGATCACTTGGCCTTTGTCACCTACTTTTTCAGCCAAATATTGAGACCAACTTCCTGGAGCCGCCCCTAAATCAACAACGGTCATACCTGGACGAAGTACTTTATCTCTGTTTTGTACTTCATCTAATTTAAAAACCGCTCGGGAACGCCAGCCTTTTTTTTGCGCTTCTTGAACATATTTATCATCAAAATGTTCTTTCAGCCATCGCTGTGAACTGGCTGACTGTTTTTTATTTGTCATAAATTAACACGCAACTAATTAGTAATATTCTCTAGATGGCGTTAGAATACCCTTAATTCAAGCCATATTCAGCAAAATTTGTATAAACATGACATTATCAAACAAACAAAAGCAGTTTTTAAAAGGTCAGGCACATAGCCTTAAGCCTGTAGTTTTACTAGGTTCTAACGGTTTAACCGAGGGCGTAGTAGTAGAAATTCAAAGTGCATTAGAAATTCACGAATTAATCAAAGTTAAAGTTCCAACTGACGATCGTGAAACAAAAGCACTTATTTTTGAAGCAATCGTACGTGAAACTGGTGCGACTAAGCTACAAACGATAGGTCACACTATTGTGCTTTATCGTCAAAGCGTTGAGAAAAAAATACATTTACCGCGTAACTAATTAATCCTATTTAAGGATTTAGTACGTTTAAATTGAAAAACCAGCTTAATGCTGGTTTTTTATTATTTAACGCTTTTAAATTAAAAACTCATTTTATGATGGGTTACATCATAGTCACTGCCATTACTACTGGGCTTCTTATTCAATATAAAGAACTTGGTAAATTGTGTTTCACTCATAGCAGGCATTTTTTCATTCGAGAGTTGTTCGGCCAGTTCTGGTGTTGTATTACTGTGCCCAATGACAACAACTACGCCCTCTAGTTTTAGTAACTCATTTTTTAAATTATTTAGCTCACCTGCATCATAAATATTTATATTTGTATTAAAATATTCCTGCAAAGGGGCTGCTGTTTGTAGAGTACGGTTATAGTTGCTGCTGAAAAGATGTATATTTTGATGCCATTTAAACAACGTAACTAAATTATTTGCACGTGCCTTCCCTTCCTCTGATAGCTCAGGGTTTTTACCCGTTAACTTTTCGCTATGACGAAATAAATATATCTCATTAGGTGCTGCAAATGCCAAACTACAATTAAATGACATGACTAAAAAAATGATTGCTAATATTATTTTATTCTTCATATTTTTTTACCTCGTTTGTATTCTAATAGCCTGTCGATAAATTCAGTCGTTAGCTCATTGATTACGCCGGTTTCAGCATTAACTATTAAGCTAAAACCAATATTCAAGTGAGGAAATACAACCACATCACTTCTATACCCCTGAACCCAACCACTATGATAATAAAGCGTTTCATCGGCATAGTTATAAACACGCCAACCTAAACCGTAATAGGCTTCATTAAGGTGTTTTTTCCACACCCTGCGATACATTTCTTTTTTTGTGTGAGTGTATGGGCGTGTTTGTTTTGCCAGCGTATCCAATGACAAAACATCAGGATATTGCCCTAACTGCGCTTTTAACCAAATAGCCATATCACTTGCGCTCGCATTTACACCGGCTGCTGGGCTCACTTTATAGTAATTTTTTTTAAGCTTAGCGCTATACCAACGTTTTTTACCACGCACGTGCGGTAGCGCGTAATTTTTGTCATTCGTCATTGATTCAAAGCCTAAACTGGCATCACTCATTTTTAAAGGCTCAAAAATAGCTTCTCGTAACCACTGTCCGTAACTTTTATCGGTGCTTTGCAATATTACATCACCTATAAGGCTAAACATTACGTTTTGATAGCCATAGCACTCACCTGGTTTGCAAATAGGTTTAACGCTAAGTAACTTTTCGACAATTCCGGGGTAATCCATACGAGATTCTATTAAGTTATCGTATGCATTGGGCACTAATCCACTTGAATGACTTAAAAGATGAAACACCTTTAAATCATCTTGATAAACAGTCCCTTTAAAATCAGTTATGTATTCGCTAACAGCTTTGTCTAATTCAAGTAAGCCATCACTGGCTAATTTAGCTGATAACGAACCTGCGAATGTTTTAGAAACAGACGCGAGCCTAAACCGAGTATGCTTATTAACTTTTTGCCCATTGCGTGTTTTAGTAACACCTATGGTGTGGATGTAATCAGAGTTGCTTATATTTACAATCGAAAGGGCTGCACCGGGTATACCTTTACTTTTTAATTTTTTTTGTGCGTAACGGCCGTACTTTTTTACGAATGCATCCCAATCAGGATCTGCTTTTGCTGCAAAACTCAAAGAACTAAACAACAAACACAAAGCAGGTAGGCTATACAATAAAGATTTGAGATACTTCATTTTTATAAATTTTATCTTTTTAACTACATCTATGTAGATAATATCATGAAGTTTTGTTTGGACTAACGTACAATACGACGATTATTTGGTTTTTAGCGAGTGTTTAGTACTTATGCGTTTTTTAGTTGTGTCACTTTTTGTTATATTATCAACTGGTTGTACTCTTACAAAGCAGCCGGCCGAGCCACTGGCTGTGCCATTAAAGCCAACATTAAAAAGTCAAACCTACCAGCTTGAGTACACCACAGAACACTCATCTCCAAAAGTTAAATCCGTTCAACTTCCTGCACATAAGGTAGTTAGAAACCAAACAGTAAAAATTATTACCGATAAGGCAAGTGTAACCGATAAACTTCTATCGCAAATTAGCCAAGCACTTAACGACAAACAGCTAAAAGTAACAACTAAAAACAACAGCGACTATACACTGACTATTCAACAGCTTGACTTAACTTTCACAGACGATACCAAGTACGCAATAAAGCAACCAGAGAACCCTTTTCCCTTATACTCAAATATTGCACAGCAATATCCAACCCAGCAGTGCGCTGTAATATTTGCACAAGTTAGTATGCGTCTTACACACAAAGCGTCGGGTGATGTTGTTTGGTTTGCTAAATCCTCTATCGACAGTGCAAGTTTTCATCGTGAACCACTAATTTACAATTTCACTGAAGAGCAAAAAATAACAAATGAGCTTGAGGTTGTTGCTTTTGTTCATCAGCAAAACACTGATGAAGCGCGTATTGAAAGACTTGGAAAAGATATTCAAATTCCTCAGTACAAAACATTGTCAAAACTATCTAGCCTTACCAAACTTAGCGGTCCATGTAACAGAACAGAAGTAAGCGCATTAACACCTATGATGCAGTTTTACCTAAGCAGTATATTAATCGATAAAATTAAAGTTCAGTAAATTTATACTTACTACATTTTTTTACAGATTAAAGGAACGAATTAACAATATACTACGCTTAATAACAAATAATAATTAGGCCCTTAGGGATGAGAAACGCTTTGCTTAACCATACTTTACTGAGCATAACACTGCTTTTTTGCTGCATTTTTAGCACACCGAGTATGGCAAGTAACCGCTATTATGCAGATAATACGTTAGAGCCAACTCAAGGTTTTGCGTGGGACTGGAGTGCAGGCGCTGGTTTTTATATTGAAGATTCTTACCTAGTCGGTATCGAATCTTACGATAAAGGCACTGAAATCGACTTAAGCCTTGCTGTTTCCTACGATAAATTTTACCTTGATTTCGATCACAATCAACTCAGTGGCGGCCTTGTAATAGGCTACAGTCTTATAGATAAATTTGATTGGGGCCTAGATATATTAGGCACAAATACTCAAGCTGGATTTGACGAAAAAGGCCTCGGATTTTATAACCATGGTGTTATAAAAGAACTCCAAGGTATAAAAAAACGTAATTACGACTTTGATGTTGGCCTTCGACTTTCTCGCCGATTTGAAAACTCACAGTTCTCCTTTGAATACCTCCATGATGTATCTGGCGCACACAACGGCTGGGTTATAAATAGCTTCTTTAGTCATATTTTGCCATGGCGAAACTGGGAGTTTAGATCAGGTGTTGGTTTAAGCGCCTACTCTGCTGACTTTACCAATTATTACTTTGGTATTGATAGCGATGAAGCCACCAGGCTTCGCCCGGTTTATAGCAGCAATGCCAGTACTAGTATTATTTTTGAGTTCCATGCTGAGTACCCAATAAGCCAAGATTGGGTGTTTTTATCCGGCTGGCTTACAACATGGTTTTCAAAAGAAATTGACGACAGCCCAATTATTTCCCAGGGATATCAACATAAAGCCAAGGTAGGCCTACGTTATGTATTTTAGATGGATCTGTGTATTACTGATCTTCCCCAGTACTTTTACTGTTAAAGCGCAGGAGCCTCCTGAGGCACTCATCGCACTACCCGACACCTGCGTTGCACTGCGCGAAGGGCGAAATTGCTATGCCGATGTTACGCTTACATGGGAGCAACCGACTATTGGTAATTACTGCCTACGTGACGCCACCTCAAAGTACATAATGCAATGTTGGCTTAAACAACAAAGTGGTACTTTTAATTATGCTTTTGACTCACAGCAAAGCATTTCGTTTGAACTATTTGATAGCAATACGTCTAAAATAATAAGTATTGCCGAAGTAAAGCTTCAATGGGTATATCAAAACAGGCAAAAAAAGCGCCGCTGGCGACTATTTTAATACCAATCGCATTAAGGATATTTTATGGATAACTACGGCACTATTTTACTTGTTGAAGACGATGTATCACTTGCTCAATGGGTTGCTGAATATTTAACAGAGCAAGGCTACACAACGCATGTTTGTCATCGAGGTGACGAAGTTGTTAGCCAGGTAAAAACGTTAAACCCAAATATTGTGCTCCTTGATATTATGCTCCCGGGGCAAGATGGCATAAGCGTATGTAGGGAGCTTCGTAGTTTTTATAATTCGCCTATCATAATGCTTACTGCTCGCGATGAAGAAATGGATGAAGTCATTGGTCTAGAAGTAGGTGCAAGCGACTACATAATGAAACCTGTACGCCCTCGTGCATTACTAGCGCGTATAAAAGCGGCCCTGCGTCAAAATAATGAATCTAATACCCCACACGTTAACGAAAGTGTTATTCAAGTTGGTACGCTTAGTATTGATACCGAGTCTCGTAATGTAAAACTTAACGAGCAAGACATAAATATATCAAGCGCTGAGTATTTACTGCTTCATTATCTCGCGAGCAATGCGGGCCAAGTGGTCTCTCGTGATGCTGTATTTAAAGCAACCAAAGGCAGAGAATACGACGGACTTGATAGAAGTGTTGATGTACTTATTTCTGCACTACGCAAAAAATTTAATGATGACCCACAAAATCCAGAAAAGATTAAAACTATTTGGGGTCGTGGATATTTACTTGTTTCTACTGCGTGGTAATAAAGTGATGAATCAATAAATGAAAAAGTTTTATATATCGCTTCTAGGCAGTGCGCTTTTATCTATAGTGGTATTGGGCTGGCTTATTGATGCTTTTAGTCAACAAGCGCATACCCCACAGGATGAATTTAGTCAGCAAAGTAAAATGATCACGGGTTTTAGCAAGCAGTTAGCTAATATACCCACATCTGAGCGCAGCGATTACGTAAAACAACTGGCGCTAGAGTTTGATATTTTAATTGATTACAAGCCAAATGAATCACTTGCTTTACCACCATCTTTATTATTACAAATGCATACACCGGGTGGACTGATTTTAGAAGATCAGCAGGGCTTTTATATGCTTTATAGCAGCGCCGTTTTAAACCCTTTTCATTTATCAATGCGTTTAGACAAAATAGTTGATATCGAGCAGCATAATGACATTGTACTTACCCTGCTATTTTACGCAGGCTTATGTGTCTTTATGGGGTTTATTATTGCGCCCTTAGCAAAACGATTAACTGTGTTAAACGAAGCCGCTAAAAAGTTTGCCTCAGGTAATGTTCAAGCACGTATAAAAGTATCGCACTTTACCTATATAAAAGATGTAGAGCTTACCTTTAACCGCATGGCTAGCCAAATAGAGAAACTTGTTGCCGAAAATAAACTGATGGCCTCAAGCTTATCTCATGACATACGCACCCCTATTGCGTGTCTACGTTTTGGTTTAGATGCCGCATTAGATAGTCACAATGAGCAAAAAATAAAACAGTATTTAATGCGTATGGAAAATGATTTAGATCATATGGAATCTATGCTTAGTAGTTATTTAGCATTTGCCACACTTGAGCAAAACGCCAACAAGCTCACTTATTCTGCAACAAATATTAAACTCTATTTAGAAGATATTTTGATACAGCTTGCCCCTAAGCTTGAAATGCAAATGCTTAGCGTACAACTCAATAGCACTGATGAAATAATAAATGCAGATCTTCACTGGCTTGCGCGTGCAATTACTAACTTATTAACTAACGCATGTGATTTTGCTAATCAATATATATACTTAAGCGCAAAGTTACATGAGCAGCAGCTTATAATAACGGTAGAAGATGACGGCCCTGGTATCGCACGGGAAAACTTTAGTAACGTATTTAGCCCATTTTTTAGAGAAGAAGATCACCGAAACAGAGCCGATAAAAGTTATGGGCTTGGTTTAGCTATTGTAGCTAAAGTAGCCGACTGGCATCACGGTAGTGTTAAAGTGACTAAAAGTAATCAATTAGGCGGGGCGTGCTTTACTCTTATTATTGCTCAGCACCACAACCCGTAAAGCAATTCTTACAGACTGTAATTAACAATTATTAAACAAAATCAACTCGTTATTTTAAACGTCTCGATAACAATAATCAAAACAGATAGATATTACATACACTCTACTTATTAAATTGTGCAGTATCAGCAAATAAGCACTTTTTATTTATTTACATTTCCAGTAGATTGTCAGCGCCGTCACACAATAGAGAAGTACAATAATATGAGCGCAGTTAGAGGCGAGTTTAGCTCTCGCTTTGGTTTTATTATGGCCGCCGCGGGTTCTGCCGTTGGTTTGGGCAATATTTGGGGATTCCCTACACAAACAGCCAGTAATGGCGGTGCTGCATTTTTAGTCGCATATTTAGTGCTTGCGTTCTTTTTAGCCTACCCCGCTTTAATGGCTGAGCTGATGATTGGCCGTCATGGCCAAGCAAATGCGGTTTCATCACTTCAAAAAATATCTAATAAGCCATGGCAAAAACATTTTGCCTTTATTGTTGGTTTTGGCGGTATTTTATGTGCTGGCTTTATACTCAGTTTTTATGCCATTGTTGCAGGTTGGATGCTTAGTGCTACAGCTGAGCCCATAGCCACTTTAGTCGGCGCCGACACAGCATCGACATGGCTAAGCGAGCAATCACTTACTCGAAACATTATATTCACTCTCGTCTTCATTGTACTAACTGTCGCTATTATCAGTAGAGGTGTAGAAAACGGGATTGAAAAATGGTCTAAACGATTAATGCCCGCTCTTCTCGGTATTTTATTTGCGCTCATTGCCTACGTAATGACACAAGATGGCGCAATGGAAGGTTTAAAAGCGTATTTGGTTCCTGATTTTTCATCTATTTTTGATGCACAGTTATTAGTTAGTGCACTCGGTCAAGCCTTCTTCTCGTTATCGCTTGGTACTAGCGTAATGATTATTTACGGCTCGTACATTAGCAAAAAAGAAAACCTTGTTTCTTTAGGTGCTTATGTAACCCTTATTGATGTATTTATAGCTTTTGTAGCGGGTTTACTGATTATTCCGGCCATGTATGTAGCACAAGCTCAAGGCGTTGAAATTTTCTCTGCCACAACGGGTAAACTACTCTCTGAAGACACATTAGTGTTTCAAGTACTCCCTGCTTTATTTGATGGTATGGGCGACGTAGGTTTATTTGTAGGCTTTTCATTTTTTGCGTTAATGAGTATCGCCGCTTTGACATCATCTATCTCAATGCTAGAAGCGCCTGTTTCATACACTGTGGAACGCTTTGCAATGAAGCGCATTCAAGCTACATGGCTAATTGGCGCAATCATTGCGGTTGTGAGCATTACAATTGTGTGTAACCTTAGCAGCTTATTTGGCTTAGTAATCACTCTCACTACAAAAGTAGCTCAGCCTTTACTTGGCCTGATGTGTTGTCTATTTGTAGGCTGGATTTGGTACAGAGGCTCATTACTTAAAGCAATTAAAGAAGGTAATCCGGAGGTCCATAACACCTTGTTTTGGAAAATATGGCCTTGGTATACCAAGTTTGTATGTCCACTTGCTATTGGTATGGTGTTTTTACACTCACTATTGAGCTAAATAATACCTTAGCCTTAAAATAGTCTTAAATTAAAATAGCCCACATTAGTGGGCTTTTTTATAACTGCTTAAATTGGATTTATTTAGCGAGTTTTAAAATCATATCTTGATGAGGTATACCGTCTTCTAAATATTCACTTTTATAACCCTCAAAGCCAAAAGAGCGGTAAAAATCAAGCAAGTAAGTTTGTGCACCTATATAAATATCTCGCTCAGGCCATTGTGCTTTGCAGCAGTCTATAGCTTCAGTAATAAGTAAAGTAGCATACCCATTACCACGCGATCCTTCACTCACTAGCACGCGACCTATTGCGCAGTATTGTGCACTTTTTTCATAGCATCGCGCGTAAGTTTGTAGTTGTCCATTATCCAATGTATATAAATGCCTTGTATTTAACGCAATATCCACATCATCAAGCTCAGGGTAAGGACACTCCTGCTCTACAACAAACACATCAACACGTCCGCGCATAATAGAAAAGAGAGTCCGGGAGTCGAGAGAGTCAAACTGCTCACATTTAAATTGCATATTAAATCCTATAAGCAAAAAACCCAGCTTAGGCTGGGTTTATTAAAATCACTCGCTAGCTTAGTTAACTTATATTAAGTAAATAAGCGCTCTAGTTGGTCACACAGCTGCGATAAATTTACATGGTCATGCTCTATGGTTAAATCTACATAACCGTCGCTTCTAAAAGCTCTATCAAGCTCAATTAGTACATGGGTTTTATGCGCCTCAGGAACAAACGATAGTTCAATCTCTTGAATACCAAATAAGCTGCGACTATTAGGTTTATACTCAAGCTCTTGGTAACAACCAGATAACGACTGAAAAGTAGATGCGCGTAAGTGACCTTTTTCTACATCCGCTTTCATCAAACTAAAACCCAATCTTTCCATTGCCTGCATACATGTTTTAACGGCTTCATTAGGGTAAATGTGTAAATGGTCTTTATCTGTTGGGTCGAGTGCTAAGTCTATGTCTAAGCCTGTTTCTAGCCATACATGTGATTGATTGTACCCTGCATTGATTTCTGTAATAGGTGTTTCAGAATGAAGGCGTGCTTCAAAAGGAATATTTTTAACTTCGCCAGGCTCAATTGTACCAATATCAGTAATTCGCCATTGGTCAATCACATGATTAGTAAAATAATCGCCATCATCACCCGCCACTTTTACACGGGTCATTAATAATAAGTCTAGCCCTGCAATCTCTTGGCTAACATCACCTGCGGTAATGACTATTTGTGCGTTAAAAAGCTGACCAGGTTGTAGGTGTTCAGTTTCTAAAATAGTGTCTACTTTTGCAGCACCAATACCTACCGACGCTAAAATCTTTTTAAACATATATTTCTCCTTAAGCTGAGCGACTCTATTATTTGCTCCGGCTTAAACTTCTTCGTTATTGCATCTTAACCATATTTAAAAGCGGTTGTCAGTGAAAAAATGTTATTTACATACTATTTACGATTAAATACGTGTTTAATGTGCATTTTTTATACGTGGTGGGGGCAAGTAATTGATTAGACGCGTTCATTTTTAGGTCTATTTTTATTTTCAATGGTATAAATTTTTCGTTACACTGCAATCCCAAATGAAGTGATATTAAGAATTATGGAACTAATCTATTTTGCCGCCGCGTTTGTTTGTGGTTTTGCTGTTTATCAATTAAAACTACCTCCTCTTATTGGCTTTTTACTAGCAGGTTTTGCTTTAAATTTATCGGGTTATAAAAGCACCGAATTGCTCGAAGCAATTGCAGCTCTTGGTGTTACCCTTCTTCTTTTTAGTATTGGTTTAAAGCTAAAGGTAAACAGCTTAATTAAACCTCAAGTGTGGGCGCCTGCAACTCTACATATTATTTTTAGTAGTGCATTATTTAGTGGCTTTATGTTGCTACTTGGTATTTTCGCCATTCCACTGTTTGTTGATTTAAGTTGGCAAAGTGCTCTATTGGTTGGATTTGCACTTAGTTTTTCAAGCACTGTATTTGCAGTAAAAGTACTTGAAGAGCGCGGAGAAATGGCAAGCTTACACGGCAAAATAGCCATTGGTATATTAGTAATGCAAGATATCTTTGCCGTTATCTTTTTAGCTATTAGTACCGGCAAAGTCCCAAATGTATGGGCAATTGCATTAATAATTGCTTTGCCTTTATTACGACCTGTAATGTATGGCGTGTTGAACCGATCTAAACATGGTGAACTATTACCATTGTTTGGTTTTTTCTTTGCTCTAGTTGCTGGTTATCATGCATTTGAATTTGCAGGCCTAAAAGGCGATTTAGGTGCATTAATAATTGGAATGATGTTTGCCCCTCACAAAAAGGCTGGTGAGCTATCAAAATCTTTGCTTAATTTAAAAGACATATTGTTAGTCGGTTTCTTCTTAAGTATTGGTTTAAGCGCAGAGCTAACTACTAACTCACTAATTGTTGCCATTATACTTGTTTTAGTTTTACCTATTAAAATAGCGCTTTATTATGTGTTCACTAACGTATTTAAACTACGCGCGCGTACATCATTACTTACCGCTTTTAGTTTATCTAACTACAGTGAGTTTGGATTAATTGTATGTGCAGTGGCTGCAACTACTGGCATGATCACCTCTGAGTGGCTCGCTGTAATGGCAATTGCCGTTTCTATTACCTTTATAATTGCTTCGCCACTTAATAAGCGTTCAAATGAGTTATACGTAAAAATAGAGCACTGGCTATTAAAATTCGAAAGTAAAACACGTTTAGCTGAGGAGCTACCCGTTAACCTTAACGATACTAAAATAGTCATTTTTGGTATGGGCCGTATTGGTACCGGTGCTTATGAGACTATCAACGCGACTCACCCAAATGTTGTTGCAGGTATAGATATAAAACCTGAAGTGGTGGACAAACACGTTAACAGAGGACGCAACGTATTAATTGCTGATGCAACCGACCCTGACTTTTGGCAACGAGTAAATCACTCACAAGTAGAAATGGTTATGCTTGCAATGCCAAAGCATATGCAAAATATCTTTGCTCTAGAGCAGCTACAAGCCTCTGGTTATAAAGGCCAAGTAACGGCTATTGCCAACTACCCTGATCAGCAAAAAGAACTAGAAGAAATGGGTGTTCACTCTACTTATAACTTCTACCTAGAGGCCGGTAGTGGTTTTGCAGAGCATGTTAAACAAGAACTGTTCAACGAATAACCTCTTTTTATGACGTTCATAAATAACAAAGCCTTAAAAAATTAAGGCTTTGTTATTAGCTTTTAAATAAAAAACAATTCTATTTACATTCCTTTACAAGCCAATTCTCCATAGCAATAAAAAACAGGTAGACTAGCGATGTTGGTTAAATAAGAACCCATGTTCTAATAATAACTTAATTAGATCCCAGCTAATTGATGTTCAACTAGGTTTATATTAATTAACATAAAATCATTAAATTAGAGGGCCTACTCCCTCGAAAAATAGGCTGTTTCTTGCCCGTCACAGCCTATTTTATATCTCTAAAATCCCTTACACTTACCCAGACTTTAAATACCTAAGTAATCTTTATGGATCCAAAACAATTAAAAATAGCGATAAATACCACAATGCCGTTTGGAAAATATGCAGGACGCCCGTTATTGCTTCTGCCAGAACCTTATTTGGTGTGGTTTAACAAGCAAGGGTTTCCAGATTCAAAGCTAGGTAGCCAACTTGCGATGATGTACGAAGTAAAACTAAATGGCCTTGAACAAATGCTAATGCCATTACTTGAAAAAAAATAAAATAGTTGAGAACTTTTTTGAAGGTACGCGGTCTATTATATTGCTACTTGTTGATTTTGGTTTTTAACCGCAAAAAAAGCGCCTTTAGGCGCTTTTTTTATATCTTTAATGTGAGAGGTAAACACACAATAAATTTTGCTCCGCCTAAACTTGAGCTTTCAACTGTGCACTCCCCCTGATGCCACAACACGATTTTAGCAACTATAGCGAGACCCAAACCAAAACCACCGGTACCTTTTCCCCTGCTTTTATCTAGGCGAGTAAAAGGTTTAAATACATTTTCTCGCTCAGCCGGGTCAACCCCTTCACCATCATCTTCAACAATCAATACAATGTGATTTGCCTCTTGTTTCAGGGAAATTTTAACCTGTTGATGTGTATACTTGAGCGCATTACCAATTAAATTTTGAAATACTCGCGCCATAAAGTGACTATCACAGTAATAATTTAAATGCTCAGGGAGGTTTATAGAGAGCATTGTTTTAGCTTCAAAATTTAGCTTTTCAACAGTGGTTTTTACCAGCCCAGCTAAGTCACAGTTTATTGGCTGTAAACTAGGTTGTTGAGAGTCTAATCCCGCGTATTCAAGCATTTCAGAAACTAGTGACTCAAGCTCACTAATATCCGTTTGCATATTTACTAGGTATTTTTCGCCTTTTTCATCAAGTATTTGTTCTTGTAGCATGACAATTGCAAACTTTAAACGCGCTAGTGGCGTTCTAAATTCATGCGACACCGATGAGGTAAGTTCTTGCTGCGCACTAAGTAAAAACTCAATACGTTGCTGCATTACCTTTAATGTATCGGTGATGGGTAAAAAGAAAGACTTAGAAGAATCATTTAACTGAAAATCTTGTAAACCCTCTACCGCTTCACATGCTTTACGAAGCTTTGCAAAATCGCGCCACAATAAAAAGCTCCACAGCCCAACAGGAATACCAACAATAACAAGGAGTAATAAATAGGGCCAAACAGAAGATGATTGCGGCGTTAATACACCGACCGGTCCTACTTGAAGTAATGAATCATTACCGAGATCTACATACCAAACAATGCGTTGTTGCTTATCGTATAAGTATAAGTAGTGGTTTTGGTTGAGCTGCGATTGTTGTTTTTGAGGGAGTATTAAATCACGTCGTTCAATCACTTTACTTTCAAAGTTGTGCTTTAATTTTTTAAGACCATTTGGAGTTTGTGAGAGCAACCAGAGTGATTGCCCAAACTCATCATCTAAGAGAACTTGCTGTTGCGACTCTTCATAAGGCCACAACTGCTCTATAACACCACTTACTACAAACAAAGAAACAATGATGTATAAGTATAAGCTGGTAAACAGTTTTCCCATTAAAGCCGACTAACCTTAAATAGTTCTAAAGATCCCACGCATCAGAAACAAATAAATAGCCTTGTCCCCATACAGTTTTTATACGATACGGCTTATCGCTGTTATCGCCTAATTTTTTACGAATTCGTGATACGCGTACATCAACAGTTCTATCAAGTCCATCGTATTGACGGCCAATCATATGTTGGTGCACATGTTCTCTACTTAGTACTTCGCCCGCATTTGATGCTAATAACCATAGTAGCTCAAACTCGTGTGATGTTAATACAATCTCTGAATCACTTAGCTTTACAATGCGGCTTGTTTTATCAATAACTAAATCACCAAACTGAAGTTCTTCATTTGATTTTACGATTGGTTGCCCACGACGAAGTAATGCATTAATTCGTGCTAATAATACACGTGGCTCTGCTGGTTTTATAACGTAGTCATCAGCGCCAAGCTCTAAACCAAGTACTTGGTCGAAGTCTTCACCTTTAGCAGTCAACATTAAAATTGGTAGAGTAAATTTATCTCTTACTTGGCGGCAAACGCTAAAGCCATCTTTACCTGGCAGCATAACGTCTAAAATCATTAAATCGGGTGTATTGTTTTCTAAGTAATTAAACACTTCGTCACCACGGTCTAATACTTCGACTTCAAGGCCATTATGTTCAAGGTAATCTTTTGTTAGTTGTTGTAAACCGAGATCATCTTCAACAAGTAAAATTTTTGGCATTAGTTGCTCCTAAATTAAAAAAAGCTCCACGGAGAGCGAAGCCTACGCCTATTTTTTTTAGCATGGGCGCTTTGTACTTCAACTTGTGTTTTTGCTATTAACACACCCGTATGAGGATTGATTAATGAGTATATGGTCTCCACCTGAACACGCGCTTTATAATTAAATTGCCCTGAACGTTGCTGCTGCCAGCATTGAAGCCGTTGCTCTTGCTGATACAAACAGACATCACTATAGGCATTTAATTGCCATTTAAACTGTAAATCAAGATCGCAAAAATCCTGCTGTTCAGAAACGACGCAGACTTTTGGAGAAACATTAAAAACAGGGATTTGTGCCATACTAAAGCCACTAAAAAAAGTGGCCATAAACACAACTAATATTGAATACTTCATATTAAAAAGTACGGTCGAATCCTATAAATGCAGTCATTGAATAAGTACGTTCAAAGAGCGGACTGCCATCCATAGCCGAATAGTCATAATATGCTACATGAAAACGAAGAGAGTCAGCCTTACTCAGTGGCCAACGGGCGTCGATTTTAGCATAAGGTTGCCAACTACTACCAACGTCTATTTTACCAAATTGAGTTTCGCCCTCATTAAGTCCATAAAAATAGCTATTTAGTTCCGCAGATTTATAGTTTATTCCAAGTGTTGGCTTTATTTTGAGCTTTCCTATTACAGTATGATACTGCCACTGTAATGCTGCGCGTATACCTCGATAAACATCGGTTATATCATGCAGAGCCTGAACCGAAAAAACATGGTCTTCATTTACATAGTGATATGCAATACCCGCATCGAGTGCAATTTGCCGTTTATGTAAATTATCAATATCAACATAGCGAGAGGACGAGGCTTCATCTTGCATTACGAACTGATTGTTGAGGGCACTACTTTGTAGTGTAAATACATTTTTAGGGTGCCAGTCTATAAAAAAACGAGACTCAGAGTTGAGTTCACCAACTAGATTAAATTGATGCTTAGGGGTTTGCAAAAATGAATAACCAAGACGGCCATTATCAAAAAACCATTGCTCTGCATAAAACGCAACTTGAGGAATAAGCACGAGCGGAATATTATCTCCACCATGCAAAGGGTTGGTTATAACTCCAGCCCCCACGCTTAAACTCAAATGCAGACGATCGGTTGTTATATCTTGCTCTGTATAATCGTCAGCATGCTTGTTTGCCTGTGTTGCTTGCACCGAAAGGCAAACAAACAAAGTGCTAAAACATAGAGCTGTTAATAATGAGAAGGCATACCGCATCAGCGTAAATCAAAGTATCAAAATAAGTGAGTTCCCCATACTAGCAAGGTCTTTTTAAACTAGCTCTAGCTGGTTACAATTATTCACAATTTGTATACAAAAATGTTAACTTTATGCTTTTCGGACTATTTATCTTTCAAGGTAGTTGTGTCTAAGGATTGTATTTTGAGTTGCTTGTGTAGTTTTTGACTAATAGTACTTTAAGATACTTTGAAAATGAGGCACTACGTAGCAAATGCAATTATCCAAATAAAAAATTACTAAGAGCTAACTCGCTACAGCTCTATTGGGTTTTACCTGCTTGTTTACCAAAACTGAAGTTGGATTAAATCGCCCTAAATTGAGCAGCTTTAACCCAAATAAATCAAAAACCTCTGGTACTTATTAAATATCAGGGGCTATTTCTATACGATTTCGCCCATGTGTTTTGGCAATGTATAAGGCTCTATCTGCACGCTCAACTAAAACAGAACTATTTGTAAATGGCCGTAAAATTGCTAAGCCAAAACTTGCTGAAATAGCACGTTTTGCAGTTACATCATGCTTTTTACGAATCGCCAACTTTGCAATAGCTAAACGAATACAATCCGCAAACGCTATTATATCGCTGATAGTGTCAAAATAGGCTGTTATGCAAAACTCCTCGCCACCATATCTATACACATTTGCAGCTTCAGTTATATTTTCTCTCACTTTTTTAGCAACTAGCCTAAGCACTTCATCACCCTTTTGATAGCCAAAATCATCGTTAAAGCGCTTAAAATGATCAATATCAAACATAATGAGTACGGCAAGAGAGTCTTCTTGCGCTTGCTCTGAGTATTCGAGGCAAAAGTTTACAATATCAGAATCAAACTTACCTCGATTATAAAAACCCGTAAGCGTGTCGGTATCGACTGCTTCCTTTGAAATATTGAGTGCTTCTTTTAAATCTTTTATTTCATTGTAGGCAACGGCTAATTTAGTCTGAAACTCCCGAGCATAATCTTGCATTGCAATAGAATCATCAGTCAAACGTTCAACGCACCCCAGTATTTCATTGTAAGAGCTTACATCAACAAGCATATTTAATTCATTTTGTGAGTCGACTAAACTTGTTGTAAAGCTTTTGGAGTGATCAAGCGTTGTACTTATATCCTGCTGAACTTGTTCCATAGTTGTATGAAATTTTTCAGTTATTTCTTGAAAAAAAACGAGATCGTCTTGCGTTAAGTGTTTGTCAAAAATCTCTTTTGCTTTGTCTTGTGAGCATGTTTGTTGCTCAGCAATAACATGGTCTAATTCAGCATTTAGTAAAGGGTTGCTTCCTTGAATGTAACAGTACCAAATTGCATAGTTGATAGGGGTTACCGGCATTCGGTACTTTACCATCAAAGGAATCGCCTTTTTTAGGCATTGGGCAGAATGAGCAAGTGATACGGCGTGGTTCATAAATAAACTCTCAAGCGTCATTGTTTTTATTATTAGCGCTCAATGCTAAGTAATAGCAAACTTATACGCAACCTATATTCATACTATTTAACTAACTTATTTATTCTCTGCGCGTATTAAATTGCTTTTGCATCTAAAGTTTGCGAAATATTCCACAACGCACTGATTGCAGGGTCATTTAACTCTTTCCTTAATACCGCCAAGCCAATATCAAACCCATCAGGCGCTTGCATTTTTGGTGTTAGTATTTGTACTTTATCTTGCAGCGGGCTGTTATCTAGCACTATTTTAGGGACCATTGCGACACCTAATCCTAAGCTCACCATAGATACCATTGCTTCGTGCCCAGCAACTTGTGCGTAAATTTTCCCGTGAATATTATTTTTGCGCCACCAGTGTTCTAATCTTTGGCGAGAAAAGCCTTGTTCTGGCACTATAAATTCCAAATCAGACCAATTAATATCATCATCATTTTGTGTTAGCTTTTGTGTGATCGGACATTGAATTTTTGGTCCAATTAATAAAAGCGGAGAGTGCCCTATATCTACAAAAGCAATTTGCGCCGGTAACTTATTTGGCTTAGCTGCAATAGCCATTAATTCATGCCCATCTAACACACGGTTTATAGCAAGTGCAGGGTCGCCTGTATTTAATGTTATTTCTATATACTGATGCTGCGCACGAAGCTGTTCTAATATTTGATGTAAAAAACTATAAGATGCAGTAACCGAGCAATAGATACTTACTTTGCCGTAAATATGTTGTTGTGGGTCTTTCACATTCGTTTTAAAACGCTGCCAATTAGCAAGCGTTGCTGTGGCGTAATCAATAAACGACTCACCTTCTCGCGTTAATTTAACACTGCGGTTATCACGTATAAATAATGCGACACCTACTTCCTCCTCTAAATGCTTTATATTGCGGCTCAAAGTGGGTGCGCTTATATGACAAAGCTCGCTTGCGCGTCCAAAATGAAGTGTTTTAGCCAGTGCTAAAAAGTAGTTTAAATGTTTATGATCCATGCCAAACCCAGTATTTCATATTATGAAACACTTTAATTCAAATATATCATTTTACGCAAGCAACGATTTTACATATGGTGTTTGTAAGCGCAATAAACATTGCGCATCTAACAAACATGACTTGATAGGACACTAACAATGGCGAATTATTTCAATACCTTACCTTTACGCGAGCAATTAGCGCAATTAGCGCAATGTGAATTTATGGACGCAGGCGAATTTGCCGATGGCGTTGACGCACTTAAAGGTAAAAAACTAGTTATTGTAGGCTGTGGCGCACAAGGTTTAAACCAAGGCTTAAACTTACGTGACTCTGGTTTAGATGTTTCTTACACATTACGCGCATCAGCTATTTCTGAGCGTCGCCAATCATTTTTAAATGCGTCTGAAAATGGTTTTACAGTAGGCACATACGAAGAATTAATTCCTACAGCTGACGTAGTACTTAACTTAACGCCAGATAAGCAACATACAGCAGTAGTAAGTGCAATCATGCCACTTATGAAAAAAGACTCTACACTTGCCTACTCTCACGGTTTTAATATTGTTGAAGAAGGCATGCAAGTACGTGAAGATATTACCGTAATCATGGTTGCGCCTAAATGTCCTGGTTCTGAAGTACGTGAAGAATACAAACGTGGCTTTGGTGTACCAACATTAATTGCAGTACATCCAGAAAATGATCCTCAAGGTCTTGGTTTAGCGCAAGCAAAAGCCTATGCAGCGGGTACTGGCGGACATCGCGCAGGTGTACTTAAATCATCATTTATTGCTGAAGTTAAGTCTGATTTAATGGGCGAGCAAACCATTTTATGTGGCATGTTACAAACCGGCTCTATTTTATGTTTTGATAAAATGGTAGAAAAAGGCATTGATGCTGGTTATGCATCAAAACTAATTCAATACGGCTGGGAAGTAATTACCGAAGCACTTAAGTACGGTGGTGTTACTAACATGCTTGACCGCCTTTCAAACCCTGCAAAAGTAAAAGCGTTTGAACTAAGTGAAGAGCTAAAATTAATTATGCGCCCACTTTATAACAAGCATCAAGATAACATCATCGACGGCACTTTCTCACGCACTATGATGGAAGACTGGAATAACGATGACGTAAACTTACTTAAATGGCGCGCAGAAACAGCAGAAACTAACTTTGAAAAGACCCCTGCTGGCGATGTAGAAATCTCAGAACAAGAATTTTTTGATAACGGTATTTTAATGGTAGCTATGGTTAAAGCAGGTGTTGAACTTGCATTTGAAACCATGACAGCAGCAGGGATTATCGCTGAATCGGCTTACTACGAGTCACTGCACGAAACGCCATTAATCGCCAATACTATTGCACGTAAAAAGCTTTTTGAAATGAACCGTACTATTTCTGATACTGCTGAATATGGTTGTTACCTATATAACCATGCTTGTTTACCACTGCTTGCTGACTTTATGAAAAATGTTGATACCGACATTATCGGTAAAGGTCTTGGCGAGCACAGTAATCAAGTTGATAACCAAACACTAATTCAAATCAATGCAGCGTTGCGCGAACACCCAGTTGAAAAAGTAGGTGCTAAATTACGTGGCTACATGTCAGCAATGAAAAAGATTGTTTAACCCTAAACAATAAATGTTTCGCTTGTTAGAAACCAAGCCCATATGTTTTGCATGTGGGCTTTTTTATGCTCATTCATAAAACTTTAATCATCCAACGCTACCTTCTATCCATCCCTTTATAGGCAATATTTAGATCAAAATAAATAATGTGCTAATATAGTCCTCTACTCAGTTGTAAAATTAATTAATATCATGACGATACAAAACCTTTCAATTACTCAAAAAATCACAGCTTTAGGCAGTGTTATTGCTATATGCGTAGCCGCGCTTATTGGTTTGACCTCTTTATACAGCTCAGAGGATATTATTGAGCGACGTATGATTGAGTCAGAGCTCCCTAGTAAACTGCAAACAATCAGCAATCACATAGGCGGTGAAATCAACGAGTTACTCGGTGCTGCTCAGCAACTATCATCAAACGAATTTATTTTACAATGGGCTCAATCAAACGACCAAGACGATACATTACTATTAAAAGAATTAAATCGCGTTGCCCAGCAATACGATTTAGCCACAGCATCTTGGGCAAATAGAGACACTGCACAGTACTGGAACCAGAATGGGTTTTTGCGTGTGTTAAAAAACGATGCAGCCGATGGCTGGTTCTTTGCTTTTAAGCAATCAAAACAACCTTACTCTATCAGTATTTATCAAGAGTCAGCCAATGATGTGAAAATGTTTGTAAATCATCAGCAGGCCAATGGTACTGGTTTAGCAGGTCTTGCAAAAAGCATCACTGATATGCAAAAGCTATTACAGCAATTTAAAATTGAGCAAACAGGCTTTGTATTCATTGCAGATAAAAATGGTTTGATTCAGCTTCATAAAGATGCAAGTAAAGTAGCTAAAGCAAATATTGATGATTTGTATACTGCAAATATCCACAGCCAACTATTTAATAGTAATGGCTTTGCACTAGAAGAAATTAATTTAAATGGCGAACCGACACTTGTAGCTGCTATGCCTATTAAAAACACCGATTTATATGTTGTAGCTCAAGTACCAAAAAGTGAAGTTTTCGCAAGTGTAAATACCTTACAATGGCAAATATTTACTTTTACGGTAATTACAGCATTAGTTGCGAGTTTAATCAGTTATTTGCTTGCTCGCTCACTTTCATCTCCACTTTCTAAAATGGCAGAGTTATTTTCACGCCTAGGCTCCGGCGATGCAAATTTAGCGTACCGCTTACCAGAATCGAGCCAACCAGAGCTTAACAATCTAAGTAACGGCTTTAACCAGTTTATAAATAAAATAGAAACAGCGATTACTCAAGTTGCCAGCGAAAGTCACGATATTAGGAAAAGCTCTGATCATGTATTTGAACAAGCCAAACGAAATTCTCAAGCAATAGATCACCAAAAAGAACAAACAATCTCTGTCGCAGCAGCAATCAACGAAATGGGCGCTACAGTGCAAGAAATAGCGCAAAGTGCTGCAAATACAGCTAAGTTAACCGATAGCAGCCGCGAAAATACAATTCAGAGCCACAAGCAGGTATTACAAAGCCAAGCAACTATCTCAGCCCTTGCCAGCGATATTGATGGCATTACAGAGCAAGTAACTTTGCTTTCTAAAAAGACAGTTGATATTGCAAGTATTGTTGACTCAATTAGAGGTATATCGGATCAAACTAATCTACTTGCTTTAAATGCAGCTATTGAATCTGCTCGCGCAGGGGAACATGGACGAGGCTTTGCTGTTGTTGCTGATGAAGTACGTGCACTGGCAAACCGCACATCGCAGTCAACCACCGAAATCCAATCTATGATTGAAGAGCTTACAAGAATATCTGACGATGTAGTGAACGATATTGGTCAATCGAAAGATAAAGCACAGCAAAGCGTTGGTGCTATGCAAAACTCAGTAGAATTACTCGATACGATAACCGAAACAGCCAATGAGATAAATGATATGGCTACGCTCATAGCGACTGCAACTGAGCAGCAAAGTAATGTGGTTGCCGATGTAAGTCGTAATATTGAGCAGATTAGCGAAATTAGCGATAAAGCAATGAGCGAACAAATCAATACAGAGCAAGCTATTCGAGACTTAGCAAACAGCGCACAAACACTTGATGCACTTGTAGCTACCTTTGAAAAACACCGCTAAGTAGCTATAGTACTGCACGTCTGTTGTGAGCAATGACTATATTCAAAGATAGTTTTTGCTCACAACCAATATACTTAATTTGAACAAGCTAAGCGTTTTCACTATCGCCGCTATTAAACGCTAAAACGTACGCTTCCTTTTTGGCTCTAGTGAGCTTTTTTAATTGATATTCAAGCTTACTTGCTTCACTTTTATTGCCCACTTGTTGTTGATGGATAAGTAAAAGCGGCCCTTTGCCTCTAAGGTTTTTAGCCCCTTTCCCGGCTTGATGAGTTGCAAAACGTTTTTCAACATTAGTCGTGATCCCGGTGTACCAATGGCCTAATCGCGTTTCAACTATATATAAAAACCAAATGGACTCAGTTTTTAAAATATTCGTTTCGATGTGTTGTAAACTTTTTTCATTATTAGTGGTCAAATCATTACCTTAACGCCCTTAACACAAAACAATTGCTTAAAAGGGTTTTACCTTCAGTGACTAATCGGTATCATGCAGATTATAAAAAATAAGGATCACAACTAACAATGCAGTCGTTAAAAACTTTTTCTCTTTGGCTTATCGTTGCTTTAACACTTAGCTCAGCAGCTGGTTGCTCTAGCTGGGTATACCGAATTAACATCCCACAAGGCAACTTTTTAGAGCAATCTGATGTTGAAAAACTTCGTGTAAATATGACTCGAGAGCAAGTTATTTATGTATTAGGTAGACCTATTGCCGAGGACGCCTTTGATAATAATACTTGGCGTTATATTTACAGCTTTAATAAAGGCCGTAAAAACGAACAAAATAAAGAGTTAGTAATTAACTTTGAAAATGAAAAGTTAGTTTCAATCTCAGGTGATTATGACCAACCTGAAAACTTTAATACGCCTTTAGAGCAATAATACGCTACTTAATGCTAATAAAAAGGTGAGCAATGCTCACCTTTTTAGTATTTATAAGTAATACCAACCTGCATAAATCTTTGATCAATTTAACGAATTAAATTGCACTATAACGTCGTTAAAAATTTTTTATTTAGAACAACTAGATACAAAAATTTTTGCCTAGTTCTAGCGTAATTTTATTAACGTTAAATAGACCCCATATATAAACAGATTGGTATAAATAATTACCGCTCTATTGGGCGTCCACCTGTTATTTTATTTGCCCGACCTTCATCTTTTGCTTTTTCAGCACGCTTTCTGCGCGCATCTTTAGGGTCTGCAATTAATGGGCGGTATATTTCTATACGGTCACCATCTTTTAGCTCATAGTTAGCTTTTACAGTTCGATTCCAGACACCTAACGTTAGCGATGTAGCATCTATTTCAGGGCATTTTTCAATAATGCCAGACTGAATAACAGCTTGCTCTACTGTAGTCCCTTGTGGCACTTCAATTGATAAACACGTGGCCGTGGTCGGTAATGCAAATACTACCTCAACATTAATCATACCCGCGCTCCATAAACCTGCTTTGCACGCTGAGTAAATGCACTCACCATATTTTTGGCTACATCATTAAAAATCTTACCAAAAGCGAGCTCTACTAATTTACTCGAAAATTCAAACTCTAACTCTAACTGTACTTTACACGCTTTAGTATCAAGCGCTTGAAAGTGCCAGCGCCCTTTTAACATCTTAAATGGACCATCAACAAGGCGCAGTAACACGGTTTGTTCATCAACAAAGGTGTTTTCGGTGGTAAACCACTTTTTTATACCCGCCTTAGATATTTCTAAACTCGCGGTCATGTTATTATCGTGCTGTGAAACAATTTTTGAGTCTGAGCAATTTGGTAAAAACTGTGAATAAGCTTCTACATCATTAACTAGATCAAACATCTCTTTAGTGCTGTACATAACCAGCGCACTTTTTTCTATTTGTGGCATACTCACTCCCAACTGTGTGGGCGAATTTTAGCAAGCTTTGCGCGTTTCCCCAAATTTTCATACTGCTTAAATTAAAGCTTAACTTTTAAAAGCATTATTAAAAAAATCGATGTAAAACATCTCACATTACGTATATTATAGGGCACTATGGCTAAGAAAAATTCATCAAAATCGACAAGTAATACCATCGCGCTAAACAAAAAAGCGCGACATGAGTATTTTTTACACGATAAGTTTGAAGCGGGTGTTGAACTACAAGGCTGGGAAGTTAAAAGTATCCGAGCTGGTAAAGTAAATATCACAGAAACTTATATTCATCTTAAAAATGGCGAAGCATTTTTACTTGGCAGTCAAATTCAGCCACTTATTAGTGCATCGACCCATGTAATTTGCGATCCGCTACGTTATCGTAAATTGCTATTAAGCAGACGCGAACTTGACCGTTTATTCGGTGCTACAGAGCGCGATGGCTATTCTTTAATAGCCACAGCGATGTACTGGAAAAACTGCTGGGTAAAACTTGAGTTTCATTTGGCAAAAGGTAAGAAATTACACGACAAACGCGAAGACGGTAAAGATAAAGACTGGTCGCGTGAAAAAGAACGCTTAATGAAGCATAAAGCATAATTAAAAGCGCCTAATTTATTAGGCGTTTTTAATTTCAAGAAAAGGATAATTTAAATTATTTTTTAAATTATAACTGCAAATCAGCTACTCACCATCAGTGCACTTAGTTTATTAAAACAGTTAAATTTATTACATACAAATAAGGGCTATGAGGGCATACGCAAACCGGTTGTAAACAAAAACTACATTCCCCGTAAATAAAACAAAAACCAGTTAGCTAATGTAATACTAGCCTGCTGATATAGGGTCTATTTAACGGTAAGAAAACGGCGCTATAATTATGCTAATTTTTTCATCTAGTTGTTCTAAATTAATTTTTAACGACTTTATAGTATAATTCAACTTGTTGAGCTACTCAAAATTAATGCACATTGGTATGAGCGTCCCTTCTAAATAAAAGACACAAAAAAACCGCCAAAATTTGGCGGTTTTTTATTTAAAACTGAGGGCTAAATTATAGATCGCCTTCGTTTTCAGATAAGAACTTAGCAACGCCTTCAGGGCTTGCGTCCATACCTTTTTTACCTTCAGTCCAACCAGCAGGACATACTTCACCGTGCTCAGTGTGGAACGCTAGTGCGTCAACCATGCGAAGCATTTCGTCGATGTTACGACCTAATGGTAAGTCATTCACTACTTGGTGACGTACGTTACCTTCTTCGTCGATTAAGAATGAACCACGAAATGCAACACCCGCTTCTGGATGCTCAACGTCATACGCTTTACAAATTTCGTGTTTAACGTCTGCAACTAGTGCGTATTGAACTTTACCAATACCGCCGTCTGCAACAGCCGTGTTACGCCATGCGTTATGTGAGAATTGTGAATCGATAGAAACACCAATTACTTCTACGCCACGCTTTTGAAACTCTTCAAAACGCTTATCAAATGCAATAAGTTCAGAAGGACATACAAACGTGAAATCTAGCGGGTAAAAGAAGATAACTGCTTTTTTACCTTTAATTGTTTCATGAAGGTTATAGCTATCTACAATTTCACCATTACCAAGAACTGCTGCAGCGGTAAAGTCTGGTGCCTGGCGGCCTACTAATACACCCATTTTATTCTCCAAATATTTTGAGTTTTTTTTCAATTGCTTTCGCAATGCTGGTACTTATATGGGCGCTAAAAATTAAAAACCAATAGCGCATACATATAATTAATTGTCATTCTAAAGTTATTCATAACAAAAGAACAATCGCATTTAACGATGTGAGCAATCGAAAATATCGAATACAAGTAAATACTGCATTAAAGATACAAAAAAACCTGCAAATGCAGGCTTCTCGTTTAGATTTAATCCATTATATCTGAGGGCATATCGCCTCGGATTTTTTGCCAAATCTCACCTGTTTGATGACCGTATTTACGCATCATCGAAATAGCACCATCGTGCTCTTTATTTTCTGCCAATATTGTTAAATCTTTATAAAACTGACGTGCAAGTTCACGAGTTCCGGCATCAGAGAAGTAATGACAACCAATCTTTGAATAAAAGCCTCTAAAACCGTTGAGTATTAATACATAAATACGGTTATTACCCGCAACGGCTAATTCGTGATGCACTTTATAATCATAGTCAGCAAATGCTTGAGCGGTGTCTTCTAGCTCATGGCTTTGTGATAAAATTTCAATTACACGTTCAGGATTTAACTTAATTGCAGCACGTGTATAAATAGCACTAATATTAGTACGTGCAGATAAAAGCTGATCTGTCAGCTCTGGCATCTTGTCTTCATCTAAGCGCGCTAATGTTTCAAGAATATTTAAGCCAGACGTTTCCCAAAAGTTATTTACTTTTGTTGGTTTACCATGCTGAATTGTTAACCAGCCATCACGTGCTAAACGCTGTAGTACTTCTCTCAAGGTCGTTCTTGTAACACCAATTAACTCTGAAAGTTCTCGCTCGGCAGGTAGAATTGAACCTGGAGGGAAATCGCCGTTCCAAATAGATTCAACTATATATTCTTCAGCAAATCCTGCTGGGCTTTTCGCTTTAAAAATTCTCATCCAGTTCCCACTCGAATTAATCAACACTCATCGTTTTACACGAATAACTGACTGATTGTACCAGACGAAGCATAACTAACAAGTAAAGTCAGGTATATTAATAAGCAAATGGGTAGAAATTAAAGATTAATAAATAATAAAATTTAGGTTTCTCTAATATAGCTACAATGTATAAATTTACAGAGCAATATTCATTGTAGGTACATTGTAATTATTGGTATTTTTTATTTACACCATACCTAGCTGAATCAACTTAAAACACATAAGTACATTAAAAAGGAACACCTATGCAACATAGCGTTCTAACTGCAACTTTAAAGAATTATTTAGCCAATGCTCCAATATGGTATAAGTAAGCGATATAACTGAGCTTATGTATCGATGGGAAAATAATAGAGCATCATGTAGCCTCTACTGAGGCTGGATTGAGTGATCAATAATTTCATCTTATAAAAAGCGACTTCGGTAGCTTTTTTTTCCTTTTTGTTGCCGCATACATTATCCTAGGTCATAATCTAACATCTTATTTAAACGCGGAATTTTTATGAACTGGCTTGCGCAATTACCCACCCAACGTACCCCGTGGCTTTTATTTACAGCTATCGTTTTTTTACTTGAAGTGACCGCCCTTTTCTTTCAATACCAAATGGGATTGGCGCCTTGCATAATGTGCATATATCAACGTACCGCTGTACTGGGTTTATTAGGTGCAGGCATTGTAGGTTCGACTAAACCACAGAGCAAAGCAGTTCGTATATTAGCGTATGTAATTTGGGGTGTATCGAGTGTTTGGGGATACCTTATAGCTCGCGAGCATATTGATATGCAAACCACCACAGACCCTTTTGCATTTAGCTGTGAGTTTGAACCAAACTTCCCATCGTTTATGCCGTTACACGAATGGATACCTAGCTTTTTTCAGGCGACCGGGGATTGTGGAAATATAGATTGGCAGTTTATTGGTTTGAGCATGCCTGCTTGGATGGAAATTATATTTGCGCTATTCTCAATCACTTTGTTTGCTTTAGTGATTAGCCGCTTAATAACAAAAAAATCGATTTAATATGTTTACCTTTTTTTCAAGCCAATTAGATGATCTTAAACACTTAAAAGTGCGCAAGCGCCAGGACGTAATAGCACTTTCGTTAAGTATGTTATCGCCAACTGATAAAGTGTTACTACGTATTATTAAATTAATATTACTAAGTCCACTATTTTTAATATTCACGGTATTTAAAGGTTGGATATTAATCCCGTTTTTGATACTTGGTGGGCTTTGCTATCCGCTATTAACAACACCTATTGAAATTAACTTTGCTAAAAAGCACTTAAGCGATGCATTAAAACAATTTAATCAGGGCGCATAGCGCCCTGATTATTACTTAATAGCTTTAAAGTGAAATTTTCCCCTCTAATTTAGCTAATAGTTTTTTACCAATTCCTTTAACTTGCGATAAATCACTGACGCTTTTAAATTCACCGTTTTCTTCACGATAATCCACAATTGCCTGCGCTTTTTTCTTACCTATACCCGGTAGCTTAGCAAGCATATCTGCATCAGCATTATTTATACTAATTGTCTCAACTTGAGGCATTTGCTTGGTTACTTCCGATAGTTGTGCATATACGGTAGTTGCAGGTAGTAAGCATAATAAGCTTATGATGAGTAAATTTTTTAACGTTTTCATTAAACTTGCCCTTATTCTTCTTTTCTTAATTTTGAGTATTGCTCAGGAAATCAATAAATAAGGAACTGTAAAGTTCATCACTTAAAGTGTACCTAAGCGCATTATCACTATGATCCGAAATCCTGAAAATGCAGCTGGTACAACAAAGTGATTGCTTAACTAAAGTAAAGTTACCGTTTTTTGTCAAATTTAAGACACCTAAAAATTAATACTTCACGCTTGCAAATTTACTTACAAACCATTACTGTACATAAAAACAGTAATCTAATGGTTTTTACAAACCACAGTGCCAAGCAATTTTGCAGGAGAAATCATGGCTGTTGTTGTTAAATATGTTGTAGAACGAAACGGAGTCGAGCGTATGACGTTTACTACCAAAAAAGAAGCTGATGCTTATGACAAGATGCTCGATATAGCAGAATCACTTGAGCTAATGCTAGAAAAGGTAGACGTACCGCTTAGTGAGCAACAAATTGAATCACTTGCTTTAGAAATAGCGAAAAGCAAAGATGACTTTATGACTATATTAAAGGGCGGCAAAGATCCCGTTGTTGCCAAAGCGCCAACAAAAAGTAAAAAGTCAGATAATGTTGCATCAATTGAAGATAGCAACGATAAAAAAGCAAGTTAATTCGTAGATTGCCCTTTCCTCGGACGGGACAAACTAAATAAAAAAGGGAGCAACTAAGTTGCTCCCTTTTTTATTATACCAATTCACTTAATTAAGTGATCTATTTTGAGGGTAAAAAAACGTGTTGATAGCTAGGCAAAAAATTCGATATTTAGTTGTTCTAAATGATAATTTTTTAACGCCAGTAGCGACACATTAGCCCGCAAAATAATTAAGTATTATTGCGGATTGGTATTAATTACTACTCATTCAAAAATGAGTAGTAATTGCTATTTAAAGCTCTTTCTCTACTTCATCAAATAAAGCGGTAATGTTTTGCTCTGGCTCTTTTGTAGCTAAGCTAACAACAACAATTGCGATACTAGATAAAATAAAGCCAGGTACTATTTCGTACATAAAGCTACTTAAGCTTTCACCATTAATAGTAAACGGACCATAAACCCAAACAAGCACTGTAAACGCACCTACTAACATACCCGATAACGCACCGGCAAAATTCATACGTTTCCAGTAAAGGCTGAACAGTACCAATGGACCGAAAGCAGCACCAAAGCCTGCCCATGCATTACTTACTAGGTCTAAAATAGAGCTATCTCTGTCGTAAGCTAAGTAAATAGCAAACATAGCCACTACGGCAACGCTAATTCTACCAACAGTAACTAATTCAAAGTCGCTAGCATCTTTACGTAAAAATGTTTTATATAAATCTTCAGTCAATGAACTTGAGCTTACTAGCAATTGCGATGAGATAGTACTCATGATAGCAGCCAAAATTGCAGCTAGTAAAAAGCCAGCAATAAGTGGGTGGAACAATAACTCAGAAAGAATTAGGAAAATCGTTTCAGGATCTTCAACTACAATATTATTTTCATAAGTATAAGCAGCACCAAATATACCAGTACCAACAGCACCAAGGGCAGCAACAATCATCCATGTCATACCAATACGGCGAGCTTTAGGCATATCTTTAACACTACGTACCGACATAAAGCGAACAATGATATGTGGTTGACCAAAATAACCTAAGCCCCACGCCATTGCAGAAATAATACCTAATGCAGAGCCTGCACCAATCCAGTTAAGCATATCTGGGTTTACGCTATGCAGAGTTGACTCTAGAGGTTGTTCTAGTAAAGAGTATGCTACGGTAGGCACTAGAATCAGTGCGATGAACATAATACAACCTTGCACAAAGTCAGTTAAGCTAACCGCTAAAAAACCACCAAACAAAGTATATAAAACTACAACACCCGTTGTAATGTATAAACCTACTTCATAACTTAGACCAAATGAGCTTTCAAACAATTTTCCGCCGGCTACAACACCAGATGACGTGTAAAGAGTAAAGAAGACGATAATCACAACAGCTGATACAACTCGTAATAAGTTTGACTTATCATTGAAGCGATTTGAGAAGTAATCTGGGATTGTTATAGAGTCATTTGCTTTTTCAGTGTACACACGCAATCTTGGTGCAACTAACAGATAGTTTAACCAAGCACCAATCACCAAACCGATTGCTATCCATGTACTACTAAAACCAGTAACAAACATCGCACCAGGTAGGCCCATTAAAATCCAACCACTCATATCAGATGCACCTGCAGACAGTGCAGCAACACTTGGAGATAGATTTCGTCCACCTAGCATGTAACCTGATACATCGCCAGTAGATTGCTTATATGCATATAGTCCGATACCTAACATTACAATAAAATATAATGCTAGTGAAATAATCATTCCTGTTTCCAAATTAGCCTCCGCATAATTATTAATAATAGGCTTTATCCAAATAATGACTCTTAAAGTTTTATAGTTAAGACACTATTGGGGTAAAAACCATTCTCGCTGACTATATCATGCTTAATAATAAAATCTCCAACTTGTTACTTCTAGCTGATGTAAAAATATTCATGTTGAGCATTTTAAAAGCGAATTGATGAAATATAATAAATTAAATGCAGAAACGCCTTCATTTTTAATGATAATTTATTAATCTAGCAAATATACGTAATGCTATTTTGAGTCTTTTGCCATATATTATTACAATAACTAATTACATTAATCTTACGGAACTATTTATGTATTTTTACGCTGCACGCCAACCAATTTTAGACAGAGATAAAAAACTCATCGGATATGAGCTTTTATTTCGCGATGGCGTTGATAACGTATTTCCCGATATAGATGGTGACGAAGCAACTACACGACTTATTGAGGGTAGCCAGTTTAACTTTGGCTTAGAAGATTTAACCGACAATAAACCCGCTTACATAAACTTTACCCTAGAAACGCTATTAAAGGGTTACCCTACACTACTGGGTAAAGATACTATAGTTGTAGAAATACTTGAAACAGTGCAGCCTGGTAAACGCTTATTAGCCATTGTTAAAGATTTAAAAGATAAAGGTTACACTATCGCTCTTGATGACTATATTCATCAACCTGTATGGCGTCATTTTTACCCATTTATTGATATTATTAAAATAGACTTTTTAGCATCCGATATAGATACAATAAAAACAGTTCTTAAAGACTTAAAACCACACTCGCATATTAAGTTGCTTGCCGAAAAAGTAGAAACCTACGAAATTTACCAACAAGCTTTAGAGCTAGGTTTTGATTATTTCCAAGGATTTTTCTTCTCAAAACCTGAAATGGTGCAAAGTAAGGCTCTACCGCCTTCAGAAATGGCGTTAGCCGAATTACTTTACGAAACATCAAGCGTTGATATGGATCTTAAAAAGATCACCAATGTGTTCGAGCGTGATGTAAACCTATCTTATAAATTACTTAGGTATTCAAATTCAGCAGCGTTTGCTAGGCGTGCTGAAATAAGCACTATTAAGCAAGCACTTATAGTACTTGGTGCTAACGAAATTAAAAAGTTACTATCACTACTATTTGCAGCCCAAGTCTCAGCAGATAAACCTGTAGAGCTTATTAGGCTATCACTTACGCGCGCTCGATTTGGTGAATTACTCGCTATATCTCATGGTCAATTTAAAGACACCGGTATGGCGTTTTTAACAGGTATGATGTCACTAATGGATGCAATTTTAGATGAGAGCATGGAAAGCGTAATGAAAAAGCTGCCACTTTCTAATGATATAAAAGCAGCGCTATTAAACGACGAAGGCTTATTGGCAAAATATTTAAACTTAGTTAAGTATTATGAACAAGCAAACTGGTCAGCTGCAAACGAAATCACTAAAGAGTTAAATCTAGGTGAAAAAGTACCTGATGCCTATCATGAAGCGCTAGCTTGGGTTAATGAACAAATGCAATTAATAGTTAACGAAAAGTGAAACATAAATGGTAAACAAAAACGCCAGCATTAAGCTGGCGTTTTTGTGAGTGTAATTAGATTATAAACTTTCTAAAAAGTCTTCATCAAAATCAGCTGGCTCTTCTTTAATTGGAGGATTGCCATCGTACAGCTCATAAATTTGACGCTGAAAGTAAATATCTTTTACAAATAAGTACGGGTCAAGTGAATCGTTTAATAATCCTTCTTGCGGGATTAATGACGCACGCGCCTCCACTGCTTTTAAAACAAACACTAAAATAGTTTGTGGAGTCGTTAGTGCAACTTCAGGTAATACAAAATTGTCGACTACGTCACCTGTTAGATTACGTGCTGTTGTTGGACCCATGCCTGGAAGCATTAAATAAGCACCATCACCCACTCCCCATACACCTAACGTTTGTCCAAAGTCTTCATCGACTATTTCAAGACCAAGTGAGCTTGCAACATCAAAAATGCCAAACAGGCCAACTGTCGAGTTAACCAAAAAACGCGCGAGGCTCACACTTGCGTTACCCGGTTTACCTTGTAGACCCGCATTAATCATATCGACAGGTGCTGTAATATTACCCGTAAAATTCACAATACCGTTTCTTACTGGTACAGGCGTTACTTCAACATAACCTACAGCAACTGGACGCAATAAATAAGCATCCAGTACATCCATATTAAAGTCGTATAACGGACGATTAATACTTTGCAGCGGATCCCTGTCATCTACTTTGCTTTGTGGTACTTGAGCACACCCGGCTAGTATCAATAAACATAAAAAAGTAAAACTGTGTTTTAACATCTAACGTCCTTAAGGTATTAATGTATCAATTTGAAGTTGGTAGTCACTTACACTTTCACGCTTTAACGACTGTGAATGCCCTTCTAGCTCACCAGAACTTGGCATAACCGAATCATCTATAGAAATACGCGCCGAAATAATAATATTTTCTGCACTAGATAAGTTAAGCCCTGCAACCATCGCACTACTATCACTTAGCTCAATAGTAATTGGAAATGAATATTTAGCGAGTTTAACAGCAGCTAGCGGCATTGGCGAACCCGTTGCTGCTTTTGCAAATATAAACAAAATGCCGTCTTTTGGTTGTTTATCAATAAGCTCTTTTGCAATATCTACGGTAACAGCAATCGTGCTGTTGTTACTGATAGTAGCAGGTATAACAGAGCCTTTACTTTGCATTTTCTGTTCTATATCACTAATACGCTCAGAGATCATGCTATATCGAGAATCATTTTTTTCCATACTCGCTAATAAAACCTCAAAAGCGGCTTTGGCTTGCGGCCAATCCTTACGTTCATAAGCTATCAATGCGAGTAACGAAATAGCATCTAAATTTGTAGGCTCAACTTTTAGTACTTTTGAAAGCATACCTGCCGCACGGGTCATATTAGCTTCACTGCCTTCAAGTAATAAAACTTGGCTGTAACTAATAAGTACCTGCATATTATCAGGGTTCATACGCAGTGCTTTATCAAATGACTGCTGCGCCATATCAAACTCGTTTAGTGACATAGCAACTCGACCAAGTAGCATCCAAGCAACTTCATCATCGCCAGAGCGGCTAAGCTTTGTACGAAGCGCCAATGCAAAAGCCTGCAGCTCATTTTGGCTAAGTGGTTCGCCTGTTTGCATTACAGCGCGCTCGCCGTAATCAGCTAAATTATCCATTGCATCATGCCAAGCTGATATTTGTTGCTGGCTACCCGTTAGACCATAAAAAACACCGGTGAGTGCCAGAACAAACGCGCCACCCGTTAAAGCAAAAATACGATTATTACCTTTGCTGTTTAGTGATTTCTCTGGTGATAGCTCGTTCAATAAACGGCGTTTTAATTCAACGATTGATTCTGCATGATTTACGCTATCAATACGTTGATTATCTAAATCAGTTTGCAAATCAACTAAACGCTGCTCATATATGCTAATTAGCTCAGCATTGGCATTATGAGTAATTGTTTGTACACGCTCTTTTTTTAAAAAAGGTAACATCACAAACCCAAGAGCAATCAGTGTGAGTAAAACAAAACACGCCCACATTAAAATCATTTAACTTTGCTCCTGACGTTTATTTTGTTCAATTAGCTTAGCTAACAGCATTTCGTCGTCGCTGCTCCACGTTTGTTTTACTGATGCTTTTCGCTGACGAATAACAATAAAACCAAAGCCGACTATGACAATTAATACAGGTAATACCCACAGTACTAAAGTCGCTGGTGTAACCGGTGGATCGTAATGAACAAAATAGCCAAAGCGGTCGATCATGTAATCAATCACTTCGTCTTTGCTCTTACCTTCTTTAACTAACACGAGTACTTTATCGCGCAGGTCTTTGGCAACAACAGCATCTGAATCTGCAATGTTTTGATTTTGACATTTAGGGCAACGTAGCTCTTTAGTCAGCTCTTCAAACAATATTGCTTGTTTATTACTATCAAATTGATAGCGATCTTGCTCTGCAAACGCACCCATGCTTGCAAAAAGGCTAAGAGTAAGTAATAACCACTTCATTATTTAAGCTCCTGCATTATTGGCGCAAATTTAGCGCGCCATACTCGCGGGTTTATATCACCCGTGTGATGCAACAAAATAGTGCCGTTTTTATCGACTAAAAATGTTTCAGGGGCACCCGACACACCTAAGTCCAATGACAAAGTACGGTGTAAATCTAGAATGTTAAATTGGTATGGGTCGCCAGCACGTTGCAGCATATCGCTCACTTCTGTGCGAAGTGATTGCATATTAAAAGGGCCATCAAAGTCAGCATCGTAGCCTTGTACGTAATAAAGCCCAATAATTTTAACGCCTTGCTCACGTAACTTAGTTAAGTAGCCAAGCTCAACTAAACATGTTGGGCACCAAGTGCCCCATACATTTAGTAAGTAAACCTCACCTTTTAACGACTCGTTAGTCCACGGCTTATTGTCTTGCATTAAATCGGGTAGATTAAATGATGGCATTTCTTGGCCTAATCGTCCCGTTTGAATTTCACGAGGATTAGCAAACAGTCCTTGGTATAAAAATACACATACGAAAGCAAACACTAAAAGCGGCGCAATAGCTAAAATTTTACGGTTCATAAAACACTCTCCGATGCAGCCTTACGCGCTGTTTTAGCTGATGTACGATAGCGTTTATCAAATAAAATCATAAATCCAGCAAGCGAAATAAGCACACCACCAATCCACATCCAACGAACAAACGGTTTATGATAAATTCTAAGTGACCACGCACCTTGGCTTAACTGCTCACCTAATGCTAAGTATAAATCACGTGTAAAACCGGCGTCTATTGCCGCTTCAGTCATAAACTGCATACCAATGTCGTACTTACGTTTTTCGGCGTGTAAGCGTATTACGAGCTCATTATTTTTAAGCACAGATACAACACCCGCATGGCCGCTGTAGTTTGGTCCGCGAATCGTTTTAACACCATCAAAACGGTATTCATATTCGTTAAGTTGAACGGTATCGCCTTGCTTCATCGATACGTCACGCTCTACTGAATAAGCAGATGTAAGTGTTACACCTGCAATAACAAACGAAATACCAATATGTCCAAGTACCATTGCCCAGTAGCTTACACCTAAACGTTTTAAGCCTTCTTTTAAGGTACCGTGCACAGCCGCTTTAGTGTAAATATCAATCACTGTTGATATCGCAACCCAAACTGCCAGCGTGGTGGCTAGTAGCGTAAGTGGTTTTACTAAATCGTAACTTGAGAACAACCAAGCACAGGTAATCACTACACTGGCTAATACGCCCATTAATATTTTGTTTTGTAAAAAGGCCCATTTATTTTGCTTCCAGCGTAAAAATGGTCCTATTCCCATCAAAATAGCAAACGGGACTAAAATTATTGCAAACATCTTATTAAAAAACGGTTCACCAATAGAAATACTGCCCAAGCCCATTTCTTTATGAACCATAGGTAATAACGTACCCAGCAATACAATTAATGTAGCAACCACTAAAAATATATTATTGAGCCATAATGCCACTTCGCGTGATACAAGTTTGTATCGGCCTTCGCTGTGTACTTGCGATACACGCAGTGCATAGAGCGCTAAGCCACCACCTACAACTATGCCTAAAAAGGCGAGTATAAATAAACCACGATCAGGGTCTGTAGCAAAAGCATGCACCGATACAATAATACCTGAACGCACAATAAAGGTGCCTAACAAGCTTAATGAAAATGCTGCGATAGCAAGTAATACGGTCCATGATTTAAATACACCGCGTTTTTCGGTTACGCTTAACGAGTGCAGTAATGCGGTTGTAACAAGCCATGGCATTAATGATGCGTTTTCGACTGGATCCCAAAACCACCAGCCACCCCAGCCAAGTTCTGAGTATGCCCACCAGCTACCAATTGTAATACCTAGTGTTAAAAAGCCCCACGCAGTCATTGTCCACGGGCGAGACCATTTAGCCCATGTGTTATCAAGCTTGCCAGTTAATAGCGCAGCAATAGCAAAAGAAAAAGCAACCGATAGCCCTACATAACCCATGTAAAGTAATGGCGGGTGAATAATCATGCCCGGATCTTGAAGTAACGGATTTAAATCACGCCCTTCAACAGGGAAATAAGGAAGTAGGCGCTCAAACGGGCTTGAAAGTAGTAAGGTGTACATCATAAAACCTACACCTAAAAAACCAAGTACGCCCAATACGCGAGCACGTAGCACCCAAGGTAATGATTTAGAACGCGCAGCGACAACTGCAGTCCAACCAGCTTGCATTACTAGCCACAGTAAAATAGCGCCTTCATGGCCGCCCCATGTAGAGGTGATTTTATAATACCAAGGCAGTGTACTACTTGAATGATATGCCACATACGATACGGTAAAATCATCCGTTACACTGGCGAAAATAAGTGCTGCAAAAGAGATTAAAACAAAAGCGAATTGCCCAATTGCTAAAGAGGGAGCTGCACGCATTAATCGAAGATTACCGGTATGCGCGCCCCAAAGAGGAAAAATACACAGTAAAACGCTTAGCACCATGGCAAGCGTTAAAGAAAAATAACCAATTTCTGGGATCATAGCTAATTACCACTATCTAAGTTGTATTTTGGTTTTTCGTGCTTAATACCTTTAACTGCCTCAGCAACTTCTGCTGGCATGTATTCTTCGTCATGCTTAGCTAGAACTTCAAACGCTTCTATTACATTAGGTTCGATTAATACG
Organism: Pseudoalteromonas sp. SWN29; assembly: GCF_015864465.1. Classification (NCBI taxonomy): domain Bacteria; kingdom Pseudomonadati; phylum Pseudomonadota; class Gammaproteobacteria; order Alteromonadales; family Pseudoalteromonadaceae; genus Pseudoalteromonas; species Pseudoalteromonas sp. SWN29. Next base: position 36,841 of record NZ_JADYXE010000003.1, on the reverse strand, counting down.
CCCTGAGCTACAATGCCTTGCCCCTCACGAAATAAATCAGGCAATATACCTTGATAGCGCACGGTCACTAATGGACCAGTATCAATTAGCTTAAAGCTTACTTGCAAACTCTCTTCATTACGTTCAACCGTGCCAGGTACAACCATGCCACCAATACGTAGCTTTTGCCCAATGAATGGTTTTTCTTTATTAGGACCTTTGCCATCGATAAGCTCGCTTGGCGTATAAAAAAGATTTATGTTTTCTTGGAGTGCATAAAGCACTAAACCAATTGATCCACCAATACCAAACAGTACGGCAATAATTACCAATAGGCGCTTTTTACGTCTAGGATTCATGATACTTGTTCCTGTTTAGCTTTTTTAATTCGCGCTTCACGTATTATTTGTTGCTCTACTGAAGCCATAATACGTTTAGTATCTCTCAAAGAGTTCACTAAAATACCGAGTAAAATAAGTACGCATGTACCAAAAGAAAGCCATACATAAAACCCGTAGCCTCCCATTGCAATAAAATCAGAAAAAGAGTCAAACTGCATAATTACCCCTTATTTAACAACAAACGCACCCACGGTCGATGCTTTTCTCGTTGTAAAATTTCATTTTTAAGACGAATTAAAGTCACTGTTCCTACAAAAGCAGCAAAGGCTAAAATATTAACCATAAGAGGCCAAAACATACTTGGGTCAATTGCTTTGGTGTCTAGCTTTGTAATGCTTGCGCCTTGGTGTAGCGTATTCCACCACTCAACTGAGTAATGAATAATAGGTAAGTTAATTACACCCACAATCGCTAAAATAGAAGCCGCACGCCCTGCTGACTTTTTATCTTCAAACGCATGGTAAAGTGAAAGTACGCCAAGATATAAAAATAATAAAATAAGCTCAGATGTTAAACGTGCATCCCACACCCACCAAGCACCCCACATAGGTTTACCCCATGCAGCGCCAGTAATAAGTGCAATAGCTGTAATACATGCACCAACAGGCGCAATTGCAATAACGGCAAGTTCAGCATTTCGTAGTTGCCATACAAGTGCAACAATGGCGGCAATTGCCATTGAGGAGTAAGCACCCATAGATAAAATAGCAGAAGGAACATGAATAAAAATGATACGGTAGCTATCTTTTTGTTGGTAATCGGCAGGTGCAAAACCAAGCCCCCACACCCATCCAACAATCATACTAACTACGGTAACTACGGCAAAATAAGGCAGTAACGTATTGCATAACTGGTATGCACGCTCTGCTTTAGCATAGGGATGTAACCATTTCCACATTAACTTACACTCACTTTTAAAGCTGACGATATGGCAATTGGTGCGCTAATAATAGCAATAAGTAACATTGCACCAAGGATGGCAAGCTGCCCGCTATAATCCAGTGACATAGTACTGGTATCGATAGCTGACGTTGCAAAAATCAAAACAGGAATGTACAAAGGCAGTACGAGTAAACTCATCAAAATACCCCCTTTTTGTAATCCCACAGTAAGCCCAGCGCCAATTGCGCCAATAAAGCTCAATAGTGGTGTGCCTAATAATAATGTTAACACGGTTGCTGTTAACGCCGTACTTTCTAGGTTTAACAACAATGCAAATAGTGGCGTCATTAACACAAGCGGTAACCCTGTTACTACCCAATGAGCAGCCACTTTAGCAAGTACCGTTAACGATAACGGATAAGAAGATGCAATTAATTGTTCTAATGAGCCATCGTTAAAATCATCTCTAAACAGCTTATCTAAGCCCAGCATGGTAGAAAGTAATGCGGCAACCCAAATAATTCCCGGTGCCATTCTCGCTAGTAAACCAGGCTCAGGCCCGATTGCTAACGGAAATAATGAAATTACAATTAAGAAGAACAAAATAGGATTTACAATTTCGGCGCGCTGGCGAAACGCAAGCTTTACATCTTTGGTAAATACCGCACTAAATAACAACCAATAAGAGTGTTGACGAGTCATTAGTGGCGATACTCCAATGTAACTGTTTGTAAGTTACTAAAATGGGTCGTTAAATCTTGGTGGGTCGTTAATAAAATAGCGCCACCACTTTGTAAGTGTTCGGTAAATCGTTGCTGTAAAAAAGCAACACCGCTTTTATCAAGCGCAGTAAAAGGCTCATCAAGTACCCATAGCTTTGCATCACTTAACCAAAGCCTGACTAAAGCAACACGTCGTTGTTGCCCCGCAGATAACATTCTAACAGGCACATCTTCAAGTCCAACAAGGCCAAGTTGCGCTAAAATAGGGTATAAGTCTGGCTCGTTTATGTAGCCATTAATTTGTAACCAGTGGCGAACATTTTCAACAGCACTAAGCTGAGTATTTACACCGGTTTTATGACCTATAAATAGCAGTTCTCTGGCATACTCTTCATAGTACTTAGATATAGGCTGTTCTTGAAATAAAACAGCCCCTTCGTCAGGCACAGAGAAGCCTGCGATAATACGCAATAGCGATGTTTTACCAGCCCCATTAGGACCCGCTAATTGCATGATTTGACCGCTATTAAGGCTAAAATTAAGATCCGCAAACAAACAACGATCTTGCTTGATGCAGGTGACGGACTTAATGTGTAACAAGATGAGATTCTCTCTGCCAAAAATTAGGCGTTAGTCTACCATAATGATAGGGTAATACGAATATTGCTTTAAAATCGATTCACTTAAAATAGAGAAAACTTGATTTAAAATAATGAATACGCCAACGCAAATAACATTATCTAATTCATTGGTTATCAATCAATCGACCAATAGCCAAACCAATGAGTTACCACAGTTACCTAATGAGGTACTTGCGGCTAAAAACATTCAATTTTCGAAGGACTCGATTACGCTTGATGTATTTATAGATAAGCATTGGCAAACATTAAGACTTGGCACTACTAGCGCACCGCAAAATTTACAAAAAATAGCCAGTGCTAACATACAACTCAGTCCCGATGGCAAACAGCTCAACATCACGCCAAGCAGTACAACCCTTACTTTAAATCAACCAGTGCAATTACAGCGTTTATTAAATTATGTAAGCACAGGCACTGAGGTACAAAGCCAACCCATGGATGTACAAGTGGTTATATCGCCTACTCCTAAGTTAGTTATTGATAAACTCAACGCGAGTATTGCAATAAATAAAGAGGTAGCCCAGTTACTTATAACCGAGCAGCCTTTAAAAGTAGTTGTTAGCACAACAAATAAAGGCGCCCAGCTTACTGTTATTAACCGCTTTGCTGATACAGTTCACTCGCAACCACTTAGCCAAACTAAACTTACTAATTTACTCGCGGCCTTATTACCAAGTGCGCAACTACAAGCAACACCAAAACTGGCTATTTTAACTCATCCTCAAAAGTCAGGTTCGTTTACAACGCCTATTACTAATCAACAAGTTAGTGAACTACCCAGCACCCCTATTAAAGTAAACTTAGTAAATCAAGCTGATAAGTTATTTATTAAAACCGATACTAATTATATAAAAGTAACACTTAATAACTCATTTTCTAAACCGTTTAACGAGTTACTTTTAGCTCAAAAAAGCATGGACCCTGAAATACCTTTTTCTGCGTCCACTATTAAAGCAAGCCCACTGCTTACACCTGATAGCCCAATAAAGTCGTGGCTACAAAATAGCTTTAGTGATTTAAAAACGCGAATTAATGATGCAGTTAAGTATTTTGAAAGTAAGCCCTTTGCAACAGCAAATAAATCTGAATTAACAGCGTCATCAATACCCTCTGCTCTACAAAAAGTGCCTTTTGATATACTACTGAGTGAATCACCGAAAAATAGAGTTAATATTACCCAAGGTGCAAGTACCCAGCTAACAAGCAATACAAGCAATACAAGCAATATTTTGCCAGAGCACTTTTCAAAACTCCCACCGCTTATGCAATTAACTCAACTTATGAAAGGAGTTGTTGGTGTTTGGCAGTCACCACAAAATACAATAATAACATCAGCTAAAACGCCGATATCAAGTAATATTAATCAAAGTCAAGTAAACCCAACGATGAAAAACATGCTGACATTAGCAGAACCGTTATCTAATATGGCCTCTCGTAGTCAAATGCTACAACCAATAGAAGCAAAACTGCTAAGTACATTACTAAAGCTTCCTGACACCCCAATCCCTATGAATATAAGGACTGATAGCAAACCACTTTTAAGTAGTCAAATTACTGACATTACAAATAAAGCGACAAAAGAAACGCCCGATTTAACTCGCCTAATTAACCAAGCATTTAGCCGTATGGTCTCAAGTAATAACGTTAATCCGGCAACCATACAGCGTGAAGTATTAGCCACCTTACAACCATCTCAATTAACGGGCGATAGGCTACAAAGTAGCTTTACTAAAGGTCTTGAACAAGTTGCGGTGAGTATTTTAGCTGCCCCCATTATCAGCCAATCAGTAACACCTATCAGTTTTAATAACCAAACTGGCTTAGATGCACTTTTACAAGTACTCATACCTACTTTTAAAACGGGTAATTCGGGAGCAAAAATACTTGAGCAACTGCAGCAGGCTCAAGTTCAAGCATTGGCTAGCGAAATCATACAAGTTAAAAATACACTTACCCAAGTAAGTGTTTCAACACCAAGTCAGCAACCTGACACAAACCCGCTTGCACAATTTTTATTACCAATGAAATTACCGCCAGACGCCGCCCAAACAGAAATTACGCTGGGGCAATATAAAAAGCCAAGCGCAGATAAATTAGAAGATAAAAATGTATGGTTTGTCAGATTAAACTTTGATTATGCACAAATTGGGCAGTTACAAATTACCGCTGAGCTAATGGATAAAGCACTTGATTGCCAGCTATTAGCCTCGAGCCAAGAAGTAAGCGCTATTGCTCACCCTCACTTAGATAATTTAAGATCAAAACTAGCAAAACATGGCTTACAGGTTGGAGAGCTAAACTTAAAGCGAGGCGATGCTAATAATCAGGCATTTTATAAATCTCATGCAATTATTAATATTAAGGTTTAGTAATGAGTGATACACCTATTAATAAGTCAGCCATTGGGCTTTTATACGAAGCTGGCAACACCCCCACTGTAAGTGTAAAAGGGTTTGGTGAATTAGCTGATGAAATAATAGCAGCAGCTAAACTAAAAGGAATTATGATCCACGAAGATGCAGCGCTTGCTAAAACGTTATCGCATTTAAGCTTAGGAGAAGAAATCCCTAAAGAGCTTTATTATGTAATTGCAGAGCTTATTGCGTTTTCGTATGTATTAAGAGGTCAATTTCCACCAGGTTGGCAAGACTTTCAAGGTAAGTTAAATATTAAAGCGTGACATTATTTATACGCTTATAACTAAAAAGGCGCTAAGCGCCTTTTTGTTTATGTAATGAAAATAGTAATTCGGCTTCTGCTCTAGGTAATTCACATTCGCGTATTACTTCATCTAGGTCCGCACCTAATTCAACCATTTTTACAGCACGAGAGTAAATTTTAGCATCAGGATCATCATACTTTTGCACTGCTTGTTGTTGCATTAAATCTTGATTTTGTTGCTCAACCTCAAGCACTCGCTTACCAATACTTAAAAGCCCTGTTCTAAGCTCTGAAATTTCACTTCGCAAAATATGAGTTTGCTCTGAGCTATCTTTAAGCTGCTGCGATACAGCATTAATTTCATTCGTTTGTTTATTTTTTAATGCAATTATTAGCGCAAGCGATATAAGTCCTACCGCTAACGCTGATATAGCTATACTAAGTAACAGCATAATTTATTTGGTAAAGCTTATATATCGCTTAACTCATCCCATTCGTCATCACTGAGTAATTTATTTAAATCAACCAAAATCAGTAATTCGTTATCGCGGTTACAAACACCTTGAATAAACTTAGCACTTTCTTCAGTACCAACATTTGGTGCACTGTCGATTTCAGAGCTGCGTAAATAAACCACTTCAGATACGCTATCAGCTAAAATACCAATAACTTGCTCTTCTGCTTCAATAATTAAGATACGAGAGTTGTCAGTTGCATCCGCAGGTAGCAAACCAAAACGTGAACGTGTATCAATAACCGTTACAACGTTACCACGTAAGTTAATAATACCAATCACATAAGAAGGTGCACCTGGTACAGGGGCTATTTCTGTGTAACGCAGTATTTCTTGAACTTGCATTACATTTACGCCGTAAGTTTCTTCTTCTAGCTTAAACGTAACCCACTGTAAAATTTCATCATTATTATCTGCGTTTTTATTAGCTGACAGTAATTTATCTTGATTCATGCTATTACCCCGTAATGGTCATTATTACTGACGGCTATCTAAGCCTTTCTCTAATAATATATTTAAATTATCTACGTCTATTAAAGCACACATTTTTTCTTTTATAACACCAGCAAGCCATGGGCGCTTACTTTTATTTGTACGCCATTTTACATCTTCTTTACGCAATGTAATATTATTTATCAACTTTTCAGCCAATAAACCCCACTGGCTATCGCCTAAGGTAATTAAATATTGATAATTTAAAGACGCTTCTAATTTATCATCATACTTTTCTGGCATTACCCAACGCGCAGTATCAACAACATTAAGCTTCTCTTCTCTGTTGAGCATAACCCCTTTAAACCACTTTGGCTTACCAAACAAATGATTTACTTCACCTAATTGATGTATACCGCCGAGTGCTTTTAATGGTACTGCAAGGGTTAAACCTGCCACATCAAAGAATAACGCCTGAAACTCACCATCAAAATAGTCAGATTGGCTATTGGTTACAATCTCTGGCTCTGGTTTTTCTATTGTAGTAGTTACAGGATCTGTAACTTCATCATCTGCGGCTTTATTAACTTCTTCAGCCTCAAACGTTGGTTCAACTATTGGCTCAATTTCAGCATTGAGTAAGTCTTTATCAAATATTTTTTCTGCCGCTTTAATTTGTTCTTTAAGTTTTAAATGAATGCGCTCTTGCTGTGAATCGTCTGGAATTTTCTCAAGTAATTTTGCAACTGGCTCAAGGTCATCTACAGGCTCGTCTTCACATAACAAAGCCCCTAAGTATTGTTTCATTACTTTTTCATTAGCAAACAACTGCTTACTCATTCATTAACCTTGTTCAATTAAATATTCTAGTAGTGCTTTATATGCGTACACACCACGCGAGCGAGGACAATACTCTACAGGCACTTTTTGTGCAAAGCTTGCATCTCTAAATTTGGTATCCACCGGTATTACACCAGGCCAAACTTTATCACCGTATGTATTTTGCAGCGTTTTATATGCTTCTAACGATGCTTTAGTTCGTTTGTCGTACATAGTAGGAATTATAGTATATTGATAATCTTTCGCTTGAGAGGTTTGCATTAATTCCATGGTACGCATCATTCTATCAAGGCCTTTAAGTGCTAAAAATTCCGTTTGCACTGGCACTAAAATCCGCTCGCTTGCTGCAAGCGCATTCACCATCAACACTCCTAAAACCGGAGGGCAATCTAAAATGGCATAATCATAATGTTCGCTTATTTTTGCAAGCGCTTTTTTTAGTATTAACCCCATGCCTGTTTTATTACCCATACTTCTGTCAAGCGTGGCTATCGCCATTGTTGCGGGTAAAATATCTAGATTATCAAGTGTTGATGGGCATAAAGCTTGAAGTATTTCTTCACTTTGCATGCTTGTTCCACGTGCAAAAATATCGTACACACTGACTTCTAAATCTTCTGAGTCAATGCCAAAGTAATAAGTGAGTGATGCATGGGGGTCTGTATCTATAAGCAACACACGCTTACCTTGCAAGGCCAAAATACCAGCAAGGCTCACTGCGGTCGTTGTTTTACCAACTCCCCCCTTTTGATTAGCGACAGTCCAAATCTTCACATTACATCCTAATTACTGTTCATTGCGCGTTGTTATGCGAATACCACCATGGGGCAAACGAATTATTTTTATTGTATCGTCATCTGAAGGTAATTCAATTTCAGGCTCGGCTACTAAAGGTTCATCAGATTGCTCATCACTTTCAATATCTTTTTTTGGCGGTAGCCCATACTTAGAAAGTGCGATAACAACTTTACGATTCTCTGCTCGCCCTTGCTCTGTGTCGTTACTTGCAAAAGGTGAGTATTGGCCATAACCTTCTATCGCCATTCTGGCAGAATTAATACCTAATGCTTCAAGTTCTACCAAAATAGACGTGGCTCTAGCTACAGAGAGCTCCCAATTTGAGCGAAATATTTCATTACGAATACTTTCATCATCAGTATAGCCACGAACTCTTACATAGTTATCTACTGGAGCAATAATATCTTTAACAATTTTGACAACTTGCTTTGCCCTAGAATGTGCCACTGAGCTACCACTTGAAAATAGCATGCCTGAGCTTAGCTCTATAATCAGCCAATCTTGGTTAAGCTCTAAACTAGCTTCTCCATCGCGAATTTCATCAATAAGCGCTGACTGTAATTTAGTTAGTAAGCTGTCGAGAGGCTTTCCTAGATATTTTTGTTGTATGTTACTTGTATCACTTTGACCGTCGAGTAGCTCTGGGCCTTGTTCTTCTTTTAAAATACTTTCGCCGTAAAGAACTTCTTGTTCAGGTGTCACTCTATCAGTCAATATTCCATTACCATTGACGCCCTCACCTTGCTGGGAGTGCTGGCGGGCAGATTTATCAAAAACATGTTCGAGGGAGTCTGACAATATTTGAAATTGCTCTTCTTTATTAATTGCTATTGCATACAGCACTACAAAAAAGGCAAACATAATGGTCATGTAATCGGCATACGATACAAGCCAACGTTCTGTATGTTGGCTTTTAGGAGCAGAATGACGAAGTCGTCGGCGTAGCATGTTATTCGTCCACTAAATTAGGACGCTCTACACGGTAGGCTTCAAGCTTTAATTCTATATTTACTGGGCTTTCGCCAACGCTTATTGCGATAATACCTTCAGCAAACATTTCATGGTAAAGCATTTTTTGCTCTACACGCTGCTTTAACTTATTTGCCATAGGTAAAAACAATAAATTAGCTAAACCAACACCATAAATGGTCGCAATAAATGCCGTTGCAACGCCTGCACCAAGCATTTGCGGGTCAGTAATAAACGACATTGCCTGTATTAAACCAAGCACGGCGCCTAAAATCCCAATGGTGGGACTGTAGCCTCCCATTGCTTCATAAACACGCGCAGCTTCAAGTAAACGATCACGTTCTAGCAGCAAGTCAATTTCCAGTGTGTCACGAAGTTTTTGCTCTGAGCAGCCATCTACAAGCAAGCTTAAACCTTTTGCTGCATAGGCATCTGGGTGAGCCAGCGCTTCGTTTTCAAGCGCTAAGTAACCTTCTTGACGTGCCTTATGAGACCACCGCTTAACTTGCTCTATTGCGTCTTCAATATCGTATTGCGGCGCAACAAAAACCCACGAGCTCATATTTAGCATTTTTTTAAAGGTACTTGCTGATGTTTGCAACATAACTGCGCCAAGCGTGCCGCCTAATACAATAATAAGCGCAGGGCCATTAAATAAAGCAGAAACAACGCCTCCTTCTAAAGAATACCCTAAACTTATTGCACCTAGCGCTACAAATAGTCCAAATATTGAGAGTTTATCCACAGCCCACCTCTCTCTTTATGCGCGCCGCAACATCGCTCAGTGCTAAGCTTTCACTTGAAAGCCCTGCATTAGCAATGGCTTGAGGCATACCATAAACAACACAGCTTTTCTCATCCTGCGCCCAAATAGTAGCACCCGTTTGTTTTAACATTCTGGCACCGTCACGTCCATCAGCGCCCATTCCTGTTAAAACAATAGCCAGTACATCACCTTGATACGTTTTGGCTGCACTTGCAAAAGTAACGTCTACGCTCGGTTTATAGCTTATTCTCTCGCTATGATCTTCAAATACGCGCAGAGTTCTATTTGCGCCACGCCCTTCTACCATCATCTGCTGTCCACCTGGCGCTAAATAAGCAGTTCCAGGTTGTAAGCGGTCACCTTGCTGTGCTTCTTTAACTTTTATTTGGCACAGACCATTTAAGCGCGCTGCGAATGCAGGTGTAAATGCAGCTGGCATATGCTGAATAAGTAAAATAGGGTGAGGAAAATTAGCTGGCAATTGAGTCAGTATAGTTTGCAGTGCAACAGGCCCACCTGTAGACGTACCAATAGCAACAAGCTGGTATTGCTTTGTACTTGCTCGCATTGAGGCAACATTTAAACCTGACGATGTTGCAGGGGCTGCTCTTTGAAAGCTTCTATCAGGCTGTTTTATGGAAGGCGTTAATGTGCTTGTTCTTTGCGAAAGTGAACTTGTTGTTGGTTTAGTTGGAATTACTGACTTAGGCGGTGTTGGAACTCTAAATGTTCGCGGTAAACGTCTTCGCCCTATATCTTTCACTTTACTTTGTAAAAGCTTTATTGCGTCTTCGTTATTGCGTGCAATGTCTTCAAACTTTTTCGGTAAAAAATCCATTGCTCCTGCATCTAGCGCATCAAATGTTGCAGTTGCGCCATCACGCGTGAGTGATGAAAACATCAAAATAGGCGTTGGATTACTCGCCATAATCTCTTTAACTGCGCTAATACCGTCGAGCACAGGCATTTCGACATCCATAGTAATCATATCAGGACGTAGTTGAGCTGCTTTTTCAACAGCTTCTCTGCCATTCACAGCAAAACCTATAACGTGTATGTCGCTATCTTGCTCAAGAATTTCGCTTACCCTGCGGCGAAAAAAGCTTGAATCATCAACAACTAAAACTTTAACGGCCATTTAGCTCTCTTATTAAATTTATGCGTAGGTATATATTTAATATATACCTACTTTATTATCAGCCTGCGTAATGTTTTAACATGTTTGGAACGTCTAAAATCAGTGCAATGCCACCATCCGAAGTAATTGTAGCTCCTGCCATACCTGGCGTGCCTTGTAGTAATGCATCAAGTGGTTTAATGACAACTTCTTCTTGACCAATTAGCGAGTCAACAACAAAACCTATTTGCTGCGTACCAATTTGGACAATAACTACGTGGCCTTTTGCTTTTCGCTGAGAACGATCTGAGCCTTTTACTAACCAGTGCTCAAGATAAAATAACGGTATTGCCTTTTTACGCACAATAATTGTTAATTGCCCATCAACTACATTTGTCTTAGTTAAATCTAAGTTGAATATTTCACTCACACCGGCAAGTGGTAACGCAAATGTTTGTGAGCCAACAATCACCATTAAGGTCGGTAATATAGCCAAGGTAAGTGGTACTTTTATTTCTAAAATAGTACCTACGCCTAACTCAGATTGAATACTTACTGAACCGTTTAATTGGGTGATTTTAGTTTTCACCACGTCCATTCCTACACCACGACCTGAAATATCAGATATCTCTTCTTTTGTAGAAAAGCCGGGTGCAAAAATCAAGTTATACGCTTCGGTGTCAGAAAGTCGACTCGCTTGGTCATGATCGAGCACGCCTTTACTAATTGCTATTTTTTTCAGCTTTTCAGCATCCATACCAGCGCCATCATCTTTAATGGTTAGCAAAATATGATCGCCTTCTTGGGACGCTGATAAAGTAACATTACCTGTTCTAGACTTACCTGCTGCCTCACGAACAGCGGGCATTTCAATACCATGGTCAACTGAGTTTCGAACTAAATGCACAAGCGGATCGGCAAGTGCTTCCACCAAGTTTTTATCTAAATCGGTTTCTTCACCTACAAGCTTTAAGTCAATGTCTTTGTTTAAACTGCGCGCTAAATCGCGAACAACGCGAGGGAATCGACCAAATACTTTCTTGATTGGCTGCATTCGGGTTTGCATTACTGCACCTTGAATATCAGCAGTCACTACATCTAAGTTAGAGATAGCTTTACCCATCGCTTCACTGTCTGAATTAGTCGCTAAACTCACCAAGCGGTTTCGCACAAGCACTAACTCACCAACCATATTCATAATTTGGTCAAGTCGTTTTGTATCTACACGAACGGTAGTTTCTGCTGCTGGCGGCGCTGATTTTTTTGCCGCTGCGGGCGCTGCTTTCACAACAGGCTTTTCTACCGGTTTAGAAACAGGTGCTTTCGCAGGCTCTGGTTTTTTTACAGGCACACTAGCTTTAGTAACTGGTGCAGCAGGTGTATTAGGCTGTTTCACAGCAGGTGTATTAGGCTGTTTCACAGCAGGCGTGCTTTCTATTGATTTAGGTGCAGTGCCTTTACCATGAAGTTCATCAAGGAGTGCTTCAAACTCGTCATCACTAATTTCATCATCTGATGAATTAACCGTGTTTGAGACTGGTTTTGCTGGTTCTACAGGTGCTTTACTAGCAACATCACCAAAACTGCCGACACCATGTAACTCATCTAATAAGCTATCAAATTCATCATCAGTAATGTCACCATTAAAATCATTGCTGCTTGCTACTGGCTTCTCAATTGCAGGACCTTGTCCTTTACCGTGTAGTTCATCCAGTAAGTTTTCAAATTCGTCTTCAGTTATTTCATCAATTTCGGCATCGCTAACCGAAGGCGTTCCGCTAAATAGTTCATCAAACGCAAACGGATCTTCGTCATCAACTATTGGCGTATCAACTACTTCGTTTTGAGGTTGTTCAACTTCATTGTTCGAAGATACACCGTTAAGCTCATCTTCTGTTGGAGGTAGACCTAAAATATGAAGAGTATGAAGTAATTCAGGATCTGCAGGTTCTGGCTTATCCCTATTTTGGATAGTCGCGAACATTTCATTAATGGTGTCGAGCGCTTGTAAAATAACATCCATTAACTCTGAATTGACCGTCCGCACGCCTTGACGTAATAAATCAAATACGTTTTCAGCACCATGACAAGCATCAACAAGTTCTGTCATAGCTAAAAAGCCTGCACCACCTTTTACAGTGTGAAAGCCTCTAAATATAGCGTTTAGTAACTCTGTATCTTCTGGATTATTTTCCAGTTCAACCAACTGTTCAGATAAAAGCTCTAGGATTTCTCCTGCCTCTACGAGAAAGTCTTGTAAAATATCTTCATCGACTTCAAACATGCAGTTACTCTCCTCTTAGAAGCCCAAACTTGATAAAAGATCATCGACTTCATCTTGATCAGATACAACATCATTACGTGATTCTTTATCAATAATAGGGCCTTCAGGACCTGCTAAAGTTTGTGTGGCAACTGGTTCTTTTATTTTTTGTTGTTCTACTTTATTCACGGTGCTGTCACTGTCATCTTGCTCAGCAAACGCTGTTAAAAGATGAAGTAAGCTTTCTTCTACTTCCCTAACAAGTTCTATAACACGGCGAATAACTTGGCCTGTTAAGTCTTGATAGTCTTGAGCCATTAGTACATTTGTCATCAAGCTTTGAAGCTCATCTGTTTTATGATGAGAGTTATTCATAAACTTATCGATACTGTGACAAAGTTGTTTAAACTCACCAAGCTCAATTTCGCGGCTCATTAAACGATCCCATGTCGGTTTGATATGAGATATTTCATCTGCTAATTGCTGGGCTATAGGAAGACTAGCCTCCACTGCATCCATTGTTTTGTTAGCCGCATTTTCTGTCATTTCTATAACATAATTAAGCCGCTTTTTAGCATCTGGAATAGCATCAGTCGTTATGTTAGTTAAGCGAGTGTCAAGCTCAAAACTTTTAAGGGCTTCGTGCAATTGACGGGTCAACTTTCCAACTTCAGCAAATAATTCAGACTGCTCTTGCGAGGCAGTCTCTAAAATCAACTGATTTGCTTTATCTTGCTCATCATTTTCTAAAAAAACAACGAGCTGACGAGCTTGTTCTAACGTTATTTGAGGCGCAGCTAGTGCTGGCATAAGCCTCTCCCCCATCATTAGCCTAAGCGTTCAAATACTTTTTCTAACTTAGTTTTTAATGTTCCAGCCGTAAAAGGCTTAACAATATAACCATTAACGCCAGCTTGCGCTGCAGCTATTATTTGTTCTTTTTTAGCTTCTGCCGTTACCATTAATACAGGGATATGCTTTAACTTATCATCTGCACGAATTGCTCTTAAAAGGTCAATACCTTGCATTCCAGGCATATTCCAATCAGTAACTACAAAATCAAACACTTGATTTTGCAACATAGGCAAAGCTGTAGACCCGTCATCAGCTTCTTGAACGTTAGTGAAACCTAAATCACGTAACAGGTTTTTTATAATACGTCTCATCGTTGAAAAATCATCAACTACAAGAATTTTCATGTTTTTATCCAAAACATCCCCCAGTGAGGTATTAACCTTTGTTTACTTACTACTAATTTATCCAGTCATTGATTTTAGCTTTAAGCTTAATCATCGCCTGACCATGTATCTGACTTACACGCGACTCACTTACATCGAGTATATGTCCTATTTCTTTTAAATTCATTTCATCGTTATAGTACAAAGAAAGCACCATTGCATCACGCTCTGGTAATGACTTAATTGCACTTAGCAAAGACTCATTAAACCGATCATTTTTAACATTATTAAAAGGTTTATCTTGCGCTAAATCTTGGCCTACGGGAGTAATAACATCCTCATCAACACCAAGGTCTTCTATACCTAATATTTTACTCGCATTCACATCATTTAAAATATGATGGTACTCATTGAGTGAAATTTCAAGTTTTTCAGCAACTTCTGTATCTGTTGGTTCGCGATTAAGACTACTTTCGAGCCCAGTAATTGCTTCTGCAACTTGTCGGCTTTTGCGGTGTACTGAGCGAGGAGCCCAATCACCACGGCGCATTTCATCAAGCATGGCACCGCGAATACGAATACCTGCAAAGGTTTCAAAGCTTGCGCCCTTTGTTGCATCAAAGTTTTTTGAAGCTTCTATTAAACCTATCATTCCTGATTGAATTAAATCATCAAGTTGAACGCTAGGTGGTAATCGAGCAATTAGATGACATGCCACTTTTTTGACAAGTGATGCATGCTTCTCAACAATCACATTTAAGTTTTGTGTTGATTGATATCCCATAGCTCTATTCACCAATATTGTCATAATTAGCCGTTTACTAGTTTCTCAATGAAAAACTCTAAATGCCCAGATGGTTGGTTTGGTATTGGCCATTTAACTGCTTTTGTTGCCAGCGTTTTAAACGCAAGAGCGGCTGGCGAATTAGGAAAGAGCTCTACTATTACTTTTTGACGACGCGTTGCTTTGCGCATATTTTCGTCATAAGGAACCGTTGCTACTAGCTCCATCGACACATCTAAAAAGCGATCGGTAACCTTAGATAGCTTTGCAAATAATTCAGTGCCTTCACGCATACTGCGAACCATGTTGGCAACAATTTTAAATTTATAAACGCCATGCTCACGGCTTAATACTTTAATAAGTGCGTAAGCATCTGTGATTGATGTTGGTTCATCGCACACTACAACCATTACATCTTGTGCTGCGCGCGAAAAGCTCAGCACCATGTCCGAAATACCAGCGGCTGTATCTACAATTAAAATATCAAATTCGGTATTCAATTCGCTAAACGCACGAATTAGTCCAGCATGCTCCGATGGTGATAACTCAACCATACTTTGCGAACCCGATGTAGCGGGTACAATTTTAATACCAGCAGGACCTTCAACTAAAATTTCGTCAAGCTCACATTCACCAGACAAAACATGTGATAAATTACGCTCTACACGTAAACCAAGCATCACATCACAATTTGCTAAACCTAGGTCAGCATCCAGTACTAGTACTCTATTACCTTGCTGCCCTAGTGCAATAGCGGTATTTAGAGAAACATTTGTTTTCCCCACCCCACCTTTACCACCGGTTACAGCGATAACTTTAACGCCGTTGTTATTGTTTTGACTCATTTTGCGCAGGCCGCTTGCTTGATCTAATACTGTGTTAATCATACATCCCTACTGTACTTGACGCCACTGCTTGATGCCTTGAATGTTGTGCTTTTGTTCTTTTTAAATATAATTGCTCAGCCTTTTTTACTAGTTTTTCAGCATTTGCAACACGAATATCTTCTGGTACTCGTTGTCCGTTAGTAAGATACCCTATTGGAAGGCGATTTTGAATCGCAATACTAATAATCTCACCCAAACTTAATGATTCATCTAACTTGGTGAAAATACAACCACTTAACTGTACTTTTTTAAAGTGGCGTACAGTTTCTTGTAATACATTCATTTGCGCTGTGGCACTGAGTACCAGGTAGTTGCGAATGTCCACACGCTGGTTGCGCATTAACGTATTTAACTGCTCAGTTAAGCGTAAATCTCGTTGGCTCATACCTGCCGTATCAATTAACACTAGACGTTTATTTCGTAAATGATATAAAACTTCAGCTAACTCATTAGCATCTTTAACTTGTTTAACACCACAACCAATAATACGGCCGTAAGTTGCAAGCTGCTCATAAGCACCAATTCTGTATGTATCCGTGGTTATTAAGGCCACTTTATCAGCGCCATACTTTTGTGCACCTAACGCTGCAAGCTTAGCAACTGTGGTGGTTTTGCCCACACCGGTTGGACCCACTAACGCATATACACCACCTTGGCGAAGTATTTCGTTATTGGTTGTTTGCATTTGATCTTCAACCATTGTTAGCAATGCTTTCCAGCCTTGTTGACGAGATACATCGTCAGGTACAAAACATGCCATTTGCTGCGCGACTTCTTTATCAATACCCATGCCGACCAAACGGTCAACCATACAAGCACGAGTTGGGTCGCGACGTGCCATGTCTTGCTGCATTAAACCCGATACTTGATGTTCTAATAATTGACGAATTGCGTTCATTTCTTCACGCATTGTTGTCATTTCTTCGCTTTCATTATTTTTATTTTGTGGGCGAGCAGTTACCGGGCTATCTAAATCATCAAAGTCACGGTCTAAATCATCAAAACCTAAGCTATCGGCTTGAGTTTGTGGACGTGCCTGGGCTTCATCATCACGTGCAAACATATTTTTAGTACGCAGCTGCGCAGCAGGTTCTTGATAGTTATCAGTAGTATCAATACCCGATTGTGAAAACATAGATGCTAGTTCAGGAGAACGTGGACGCGGTGATTGACGCTCTAATAATGCTTGTAAGCTGTCAGCCACTTTTGCTTGAGGCTCAGGTTTGGCACGCTGAGGCTCTGGCTTTATAAAATTATGCATACTTTGCTGTGGAGCTTGAGCACGAGGCTCAGCAGTACGTTGTGGTTGCACTGCTACTTTAGGGGTTGCTTTGTCATAATCAACTGCCGCTACAATTTCTACACCGTTAGCTAGCTTTTTATTTGACATAATAACCGCATCAACACCTAACTCATCTTTAACTTCTTTAAGTGCTGTGCGCATATCTTTAGCAAAAAAACGTTTAATCTTCATGGTTTAACCCCTGTTAAAATCTTATTGTTGGCCTACCGAGCTTACAATCTTGATCTGTCTTTCATCTGGTACCTCTTGATAAGACATCACTCTCAATCCTGGAATGGTGTACTTAACAAAACGAGATAACACAGTGCGTAACATTCCTGACGTTAGCAATATAGAAGGTTCACCGGCCATTTCTTGATTTTGATGCGCTTGTGTCAATGACACTTGAAGTCGCTCTGCAAGTCCTGGCTCAATACCGGCACCTTCATCACCTGCATTTTGTAATGACTGATGCAACATCTGTTCCAACTCAGGCGCCAAGGTTATGACAGGGATTTCTGATGACATACCCACCGCATCTTGAACAATTAATCTACGCAGAGAAATACGCACTGCAGCCGTTAATACATCAGGGTCTTGGCTGCGCGGACCATATTCAACAAGGGTTTGAACAATTGTTCGCATGTCGCGAATAGCCACCCCTTCATTCAATAAATTTTGCAGTACTTTTACAATTGCAGTTAATGGTAATACATCGGGTACTAGTCCTTCCACTAAACGAGGATGGCTTTTAGCAAGCATATCAAGCAAGTTTTGAACTTCTTCATGTCCTAGTAATAACGCTGCACTGTTAGTTAATAACTGGCTAATATGGGTTGCAACTACCGTAGCAGAATCAACTACGGTATAACCGAGTGATTGCGCTTCATCTTTTTGATCGGGTTTTATCCATACTGCATCAAGGCCAAAAGCAGGGTCTTTAGTGTCAACGCCTTTAATTGGACCAAATACTTGCCCTGGGTTAATCGCTAGCTCGTCGCCATGTTTAAGCTCGCTCTCACCGGTTGAAACACCCATTAACGTTATTCTATAAGCATTAGGGTCAAGCTCTAAATTATCGCGAATATGCACAGGCGGCACCAAAAAACCAAGTTCTTGGGAAAGCTTTTTACGTACACCTTTAATACGATTAAGTAACTCACCACCTTGTGATTGGTCAACTAAAGGAATTAATCTGTAACCTACTTCTAAGCCAATTACATCAACCTGCTGAACGTCATCCCAACCAAGTTCTTTTTGTTCTTGTTTATTTGCAACACCCGTTGCTGCACTTCCACCATTGGCAGCCTCTTCAGCCTCTGCAGCAGCGGCTTTTAATTTACTTTGCTGTGTGTAGTAAGCTAAATAGCCTAGTAACGCACCTAAACTTAAAAAAGCAAAATGTGGCATGCCAGGCACAATACCCATGATGATCAAAATACCTGAAGCAATAAATAATGACTTTTCATTACCAAGTTGTTTCTTGAATTGATCCCCCATATTGAGCGATTCATTTTGACGGGTTACAACAATTGCAGTACCAATAGAAAGCAATAAAGAAGGGAGCTGAGCAACTAAGCCATCACCAATGGTAAGCAATGTATATACTTCCATGGCATCGCCAAAGCCCATATTGTGCTGAATCATCCCTACAAATAAACCACCAACAATATTGATGATTAATATAACAATACCTGCAATGGCATCGCCTTTTACAAATTTACTCGCACCATCCATTGAGCCGTAAAAGTCGGCCTCGCGTGTTACTTCCTCACGGCGGTCACGCGCTTGTTCAGCACTAATAAAGCCAGCGTTTAAATCGGCGTCAATGGCCATTTGTTTACCTGGCATTGCATCAAGGGTGAAACGTGCAGATACTTCCGATATACGCCCCGCACCTTTAGTAATTACCACAAAGTTAATAATGATCAGGATTAAAAATACGACCAAACCAACAGCGTAGTTACCACCAATAACCACGGAGCCAAACGCTTCAATTACTTTACCTGCAGAGTCGCCACCATTATGGCCTTCAAGTAATACAACACGAGTACTTGCAACGTTAAGCGCTAAGCGCATAATTGTAGCGATTAGTATTACAGAGGGGAATATACCAAACTCGACTGGCTTCATCGTGTAAACAGTCACGAGTAAAACCACTAATGCGAGGGCAATATTAAATGAGAAAAGAATATCGAGTAAAAATGGCGGTAACGGTAAAATCACCATCCCCAAGGCAGCAAGTACAAGCAAAGGAGTACCGACCCCTTTACCATACTCTTTTTTGTCTCTGTTAAGTTGTTGTAATACCGCTTTAAAACTCATAATTCTACAATTTCAAAAAATTGACACTACGTAGAATTAGCAATAACTATTCCAAGTTACTAGGCTTGCGGTTTTAATACTTATAATCGTCGGGGATCGGGAGCTTATTATTAAGTTTAGTTGGGCGTTTTCCGCGCCCTTTATTAAAGCGTTTAAGCTGAAATACATACGCTAAAACTTGAGCCACAGCGGTAAATAACTGATCCGGTATTTGCTCTCCTACTTCAGCTGTATGGTAAAGCGCTCGCGTCAACATAGGGGATTCTAAAATAGGTACTTCGTTACCTATTGCTACTTTACGAATTTGCATCGCCATTTCATCTATACCTTTCGCAATTACAATAGGCGCTCCTGCGCGCTCTGTATCGTATTTTAATGCCACTGAGTAATGAGTTGGATTGGTAACAATAACATCAGCATCAGGGACATCTTGCATCATGCGGTTTTGCGACATTTGCCGTTGTGTTTGCCTAATACGCGCTTTTATTTGAGGATCACCTTCAGAGTTTTTATACTCATCTTTAACCTCTTGCATCGTCATTTTAAGTTGCTTATGGTGAGTATAACTTTGATAAGGCGCATCTATTGCAGCAATAATAACCAACGTACAAGAGAGGGCCAGAAACATCCATGCTAATATTTCTAACGCATGAATAATGTTATTTGGTGCCGGCTCTATACTTAAATGTAAAATCTCATCAAAGAAAGTGTTAATTAGAAATACAGCAAAGCCAGCAACTACAGAAAACTTTAAAATAGCTTTAGTCAACTCTACCGCAGCTTGGGGGCCAAACATACGTTTAAAGCCTTTGAACGGTGACATTTTACTTGCTTTGGGTGCAGCTGCTTGCCAACTAAAATTAAACCCTCCCAATAATGTATTGCCGATGATGCCTGCGAATAAAATTATTAATACAAACATTGCCATGGGGAAAATCAATGCACCTGACACACTTTCCCAAACAGCAAACATTTTAGTGGTATCGAATGCTTCATTTCGGTTAAGGCTCAGCATTCGTCTCATAATATTGTAAAGGCCTTTACCAATTTCTGGCCCATACATCAAAAGCGATATAGCCGAAAAAATAAGTACAAACATAGTACCTAGCTCTTTTGAGCGTGCTACCTGTCCTTTCTTTTTTGATTCATCTACTTTTTTCCCCGTGGGTTCTTCTGTTTTTTCTTGTCCTGAATCTTCAGCCATTAGGCCCTCCTACGGTGAACAACCAACTAAAGTGCACATTAGCTCAACCATTTTTAGCCACTGAAACTCAAATTGAAGAGTAAAATTACCTAACGTTGCCCAAATAATCGTCAGTCCTGCAACAAGTGTGAACGGAAAGCCAATTGCAAAGATATTTAATTGCGGTGCAGCACGCGTCATAATACCGAAAGAAATATTAATCACGAGCATAGCAGTAAGCGGCGCCAAGGAGAGTACCAGTGCTGTAGTAAACATCCAGCCACCCCAGGTTACTATGTCCCAGTAATGATCTACAGACCACCAAGTACCATCAATCGGTAGCACTTGAAAACTATGTACCACCATTTGAATCATCATTAAATGACCATTAAAAGCAAAAAATAACAAGGTGGCCAAAATAAGGAAAAACTGGCCAACTGCGGGCACACTTGCGCCATTAGAGGGATCAATTACTGAAGCAAAACCTAAGCCTGTTTGCATAGCGAGTATTTGCCCTGCCAACACAAAGGTATTTAATAAAAGTATTGATGCAAAACCAATAGCAACACCAATCATCATTTGTTGGATAACCACTAAAATCATCTCAAACGAAAACAAATTAGTGAAGGTAGCAGGCGGCAGGACAGGCACTACAACAAGGGTTACAACAACCGACAACCCCATTTTTATACGCGTAGGCACATTTTTAGCACCCAAACCTGCCATAATCATAATCATTGAGCTAATGCGTACCAGCGGCAACAAAAAATCGCTCAACCATTGAATAACTACTGCAAATGGATACTCCACATTTAACCTGCTATTTCAGGAATAATTAGTACAATTCTAGTAAAAAAATCCATTAATTCTTGAGTTAACCAATGCCCCCCTGCTATTAATGCACTAATAGTAATTAGTAAACGAGGTAAAAAGCTTAATGTTTGCTCATTAATTGACGTTGCAGCCTGAAACACCGCAACCACTAAGCCAATAATTAAGCCTGGTACTACAATTGCAGACACCAACTTAATAACTAAAAATAGTGCGTCACTAAGAATATCAACAAAAATTTCCGGTTCCATGTTGTGCTCCTATTGTTGAATCATGTTAATGCTTTGCATACTAAGTCCCTAAACCAAAGCTTTTGGCTAAGGTACCCATTACCAAGCTCCAACCGTCTACAAGTACAAATAGCATTATTTTGAACGGCAAGGACACTATCATGGGGGAAAGCATCATCATACCCATCGCCATTAATACCGAAGCGACCACTAAATCTACGATTAAAAATGGGATAAAAAACATAAATCCGATTATAAATGCGGTTTGCAGTTCACTGGTTACAAATGCAGGGATCAATACGATTAATGGTGTGTCTTTTGGTGAGTCGAGCTGATCGTAACCTGCTATTTTAGCAAACGTTTCCAAATCTTTAAGACGAACTTGAGAAAGCATAAACGCTTTCATTGGTTCTTTAGCAAGCTCTAAAGCCTCTACTGATGTAACCTGCTCATTTAAGTAAGGCTCTATAGCTCGCTCGTTTACCTGCTGATAAATAGGCGACATTATAAAAATACTTAAAAAAAGTGACATACCTAATAACACTTGATTTGACGGTGTTTGCTGTAAACCAATTGCTTGGCGCAAAATGGCGAGCACAACAATTATTCGTGTAAAGGAGGTCATCATAATTATGGCAGCCGGTATAAAACTCAGCGCCGTCATAATTGCTAAAACTTGTAACGTTACTGAGTAATCTTGTGTGCCATCAGCGTTTGTTGTAATAGTAAGCGCATCAATTCCTTCTGCACTTACACTTGGTACAAACACCATGGCAAAAATAATAAGCAGCCACTTTGTCATAGGTTTAATTCTTTTTATTTTGGTTTGATTGCGGGTTTAAAAGTTTACCAAATCGTTTAGCGAGTTCAGGCAGTTCTTTTTCACTTAATGGGGTTTCTAACTTGTGTAAGTAGTTAATACTGTGAGGAGTTACACCAAGTAAGTGCTGAGCATTATCTATTTCAACAACCATTAAACGCTCGCGAGAACCTAAAGGTAGGCTTCTGACTACTTTAAATTCATCGCTGTTAGCTAAATTTGGATTAAGCTTTTTAACAAAAAATGCCAACACAATAATAAGTACTAGCACCATTACAAGCGACAGTACCATAGAGAGTATATCTCCAGTGGGTGTTGCCACATCTGCTTTTGAAAAAACGGAACTCGTTAAAGCAATTAATAAGCTCATCGTAATTTTTTGATCCGCTCTACTTGGCTTATCACGTCAGTTAAGCGAATACCAAACTTATCGTTTACTACAACTACTTCGCCATGCGCAATCAATGTGCCGTTAACTAATACATCAAGTGGCTCACCTGCAACACGATCAAGCTCAACTACTGAGCCTTGGTTTAGTTGCAGTAAGTTACGAATATTAATTTTAGAGCGCCCTACTTCCATT
Source organism: Pseudoalteromonas sp. SWN29 (assembly GCF_015864465.1). Lineage (NCBI taxonomy): Bacteria > Pseudomonadati > Pseudomonadota > Gammaproteobacteria > Alteromonadales > Pseudoalteromonadaceae > Pseudoalteromonas > Pseudoalteromonas sp. SWN29. Next base: position 13,753 of record NZ_JADYXE010000003.1, on the reverse strand, counting down.
GAAATAGTAACGGGGATATCTAAAATAGTGTCGAGTTTTCGTTTTTCATCGCCACTCATTTCGTGTTTTGAATCGCTTAACTCATCAAGCTCTGCAACATGTGCTTCGCCACTTTCATCCGGACCTTCGGCTTCTGCTAATGCTGCTGCCCATTCGTCCATTGTATCTTGATCATCGCTCATACTTTTAACCTTTTAATCAATTACCAGTCTAAGTCTACACCGTCAGAGAGGTGCAAATCATCTTCTAGTTCTGCTAATTCTGCATCTGAGTCAATTTTCTTGCCGCCTTTGGTAAATACATGCAGCTCAGATTTAACTGAATCAGGTCGTTTAATTTTTTCACTAATTTGTAGCGCAACATTATCGCGAGAGCGACCCATTTTAGCTCTAAATGTAGGTAGTTCTTCAACAAATACGGTTATATGCTCAGGCATTTCAACCGGGATGATATCACCGGTTTTGAGTTCCATAATTTGTTTTAAGGTTAAATCAACTTCAAGTAACTGAGTTGATATTTCAACCTCTACATCCATTATTTCATCACGAAGTGCTTTGCTCCAACGTAAATCCGTATCTTCAGTATCAGATTGAACACCCGCATCTAACAGTTCTCGAATCGGCTCAAGCATTGAGTAAGGTAAAGCGATATGAAAATCGCCACCGCCACCATCAAGCTCAATATGAAAAGAGCTAATAACCACAACCTCGGTTGGGCTTACAATGTTAGCCATTGCTGGGTTTACTTCAGAATCGAGATATTCAAACGATACATCCATAACCGGTGCCCATGCTTCTTTGTAATCTTCAAAGATTATTTTAAGGAGCATTTGTACAATTCGACGTTCTGTAGGAGTAAATTCTCGGCCTTCTATTTTTGCATGGTAACGCCCGTCACCACCAAAAAAGTTATCTACCAAAATAAACACAAGTCGTGCTTCCATGGTAATCAGGCCAGTGCCTTTTAAAGGTCTAAAACGCACCATATTTAAACTGGTAGGAACAAATAGAGTATGAATATACTCGCCAAATTTAATCATTTGTACGCCGTTAATAGACACCTCTGCGGTGCGGCGCATCATGTTAAATAGGCTAATTCGCATATGGCGAGCAAAGCGTTCATTAACAATTTCCAGCGTCGGCATACGACCACGTACGATCCGATCTTGCGAAGAGAAATCGTACTGAAGCGTACTTCCTCCGCCATCTTCACCTTCGTGTATATCTTCCTCTTCAACGTCATCAACACCATGCAATAGCGCATCAATTTCCTCTTGGGATAATAAATCGCTCACGCTAGCCCCTTATTGCATTACAAAGCCGGTAAACAATACCCGCTCAATTACTTTACTGCCTTCAACATCCATTAAGGCTTTTTGTACCTTTTCAAGTGCAGAAAAACGAAGTGTTTCTTTACCACTACTTGTACTTAATTCATCAGCTGTTGTAGTAGAAAACACGCTTAGTAGCGTCCCTTCTATAAGCGGAATATGTTTCTTGGCTGTTTCTTCATTTACTTCACCACGTACTAATAATTGTACTTTAATTTGTACAATTCTGTCGCGGCTTGAGCCAGGTACGTTAAACACAAATGGGCGTGGCATAGCAACATATAAAGCACTGCCCATTTCTGCTGAATCACCCGCTGCAGCAGAAGGAGCATCAGTAGACATTACAGTCTCTTCATCTAAGGTTTCAACTGGCGTATCCGAACCCGACATAAAAAAGTAACCCGCAGCCCCACCTATAATAAGTAGTACCGCTACTATAATTATTATTAGTTTCTTTTTACTTTTACCGGTTTCTTCAATTTCTAAACTTGCTTCTTCAGCCATCATGATTCCTTTAATTGCAAAGGTACTTGCTTGTTTTAACTATTATAATAGCAGCACTTAGGCATAGTAATCTATTGATGATGAAGTTTGTTGTCGAGAACTTTGTGCAGTATTATTTGCTTGCTCGTTATTTTCATCATTAACCGACTTATTATTAGCCAAATTACCTTGAGTTCCACCCTCACTTTGATCAGAGGTTTCACTACCTGATTGCCCATAAGAAATAGTGCTTTCACCAAGCTCTAGCCCCTGTTGCGCTAACATTTCACGCAAACGCGGCATTGATTGCTCAAGTGCCTCTTTAGCTTGTTGGTTTTGTACTACAAAGTTTATGTGTGCTTGTTCTGCATCGCTACGAATACGAATTTGCATACTGCCCATTTCAGGTGGATCAAGGCGAATTTCTGCTTCTTTATTATTAATGCTCAGCATTGAGCTAACGCGATCTTGCAGTAATTTAGCTGCATCACTTTTAACAATATTAATTGCCTGCATAACACCTGGGTCAATACTTACCTGCTTTACTTGTGATGTACTTTGTAATTGTTGAGTTTGTATTATTTGGGTATCAAGTAAGCTCTGATCATAACCCAATGAGTCGTATTGGCTTAATGTACTTGATTGCTGAGTATTTAGAGCGGCTGTAATTTGCGTAAATAGTTGCGCTACGCGTGCAGATGTTTGTTCTGCAGTTATTTTTTTAAGGCCATCTTTTTGTAATTCTTCAAGTGATTTTAATAAATCATCACGCTTAGTTGAGGTTGTTACGGCTTTATTTAAATCAGCCTCTTCGTTTGTCGATGTCTTTAAGCTTAACTTTTGTGGATTATATACTGTATTAGGAGTCTCTGACGCTACAAACGTTTTTGAGTCTGTCTTAGCGGTATCGGCAAGTCCTATTTCAATTGAAGCTTTTAATTCATTAACTGTTTGCTTAAGCACTGCCAATTGCTCGCCCTTAGGCTGCTCTGTTTTAATATAAGCGTTTAATTGCGTTAATAAGCTTTGTTTTTCAGTGGTATTAAGTGAATTGATTTCTGCGCTAAAAGAGTGTTTTGTTACCGTGCTCTGCGTTTTTTCATTATCAGTAATAAATTGCGCAAGCATTTGCTTAAGATTTGAAGTGCTACTAGTTGCGTTACTTGTTGAATCAGTATTTTCTAATACTTTAACTTGCGCATTAAGTTGCGAGCGCTGCTCAGGCGTTAAACTAGTAATAACGTTATTAGCTTTAATTAAGCTCGTATCCTTAGTCATTAAAGTATCTATTGCAGCACTTTTTTCACTTTCAGATGTCTGTGAACTTGCTTGTATCATTTCTGGTTCAGCTAATAGAGAGGTCGCTGAAGATGGAGTTACTGGCGTAGGCACTGGTGTTGGCAACACTATATTTTTTGAGTTTTTATCAACGGGTTTGTCTTGAGCTAATTGATTTTTTATATCCATTGTAATTAATTCAGCATCATCAACTATAGGGCCAATACTGTCATCAGGCTTTTTATTTATAGGATTTAATGGCTGTTCAATAGCTTCGGCAACACCACTTTTATGATACTTGCCTTCATTTAATGGTAACGAGTTCAAAGATAGTGAGTTTAAGCTATCAATTTTTGAGCCCTTTAAGTCCGCTGTTTTAGAGTCAGCATTATCTAACTCTGTACTTTCAGTTGCTTCAAAAGGTTTATTAACCGAAGTGCTCATTGCTTGTGCTGAATTAATTTGATCAAGCATCTCAACAGATACAAAAGTAACGTCGTCTGCTGTGTCCTCATCTCGCTTTGCACTCAGATTTTCATTTTCTTCTTTTTGTTTATGCTTAGGAATGGCAATCGAATTTTCGGCATTAGGATTTTTATTGCCTTTTTGCAAAGGCTCCATAGAGTTATGCGCTTCGTTTAGTTGGCTTAAAAACTCCTCGCCTAAATTTTCTTCGCTATTAGCTAAGCTATTGTCTTTAAAAGCTAACAAAGAGTCTTTTTCAGAAGAAGCTAAAAACGAAATGTTATTCATCGCCATAAATCACCTAATACCATTACGGCAATATGCCACCGCATACTGCCAAAAGTTAAATTCCACTAAGTAACAAAGCAATTAACGTGCCTGAATTACAAAGCTTTACGACGTTGAAAAAACTGATTAGCAGAAAATTCATCTAACATTTTTTGCTCATTTTTTGCCATTAACGCATTTGCTTTGAGTTTTTGATTTTCGATTAATTTAGCGACTGCTTTAGCTTTAATTTGCTGCTTAAGCCACAGCGTTTTACGTTGAGTAACTACTTGTTTAGCGGTATTTACAGTACTTGCTTGTTGACGAATTGCTTCTTCAATTTTAGCTATAAAGGCATGGTACTGCCCAAACCCGGCGCTGGACAAACCCGACTTACCTTTTAGGTGTAACTGCTGAGAGTATTCAAGTCTAAAATTGTTTAAACCTTGTAGTTTTTGTTGATTTGCTTGCAAGTTTTGATTGGCTTGTAAGTAACTCATGCGCAAATTTTCTTCTTTATCATTTTCAATTTTGAGCAATAAATCGAGTTTGTTTTTAGCCATTATGCTTGTCCTAGTAACTGAGCAAGACCTTGCAGACCATCATCGTAACTAATGACATCTCGCATACCTTGTTGTAAAAATGCATTTACTCTTGGCATCATATTTATAGCTTGGTCGAGCATTTGATCGGTCCCTTTTTGATAGGCACCTAAAGTAATCATATCTTTGTTTTGTTGATACATTGAATAAACTTGCTTAAGCACTCGGGCTTGTTGCATATGCGGCTCAGAAACAACTTGAGGCATAACACGCGAAATCGACTTTTCTATATCTATAGCGGGATAGTGCCCGCTGTCAGCTAAATCACGCGATAGTACAATGTGGCCATCTAATATCGCTCGCGCGGCATCAGCAATAGGGTCTTGCATATCATCGCCTTCACTCAACACCGTAAAAAAGGCGGTAATAGAACCTTGCCCTTCACCACCATTACCAGCACGCTCCACCAGCGCAGGTAATTTAGCAAACACCGAAGGCGGGTAACCTTTTGTAGCGGGCGGCTCGCCTACAGCAAGTGCAATTTCACGTTGCGCCATTGCGTAACGCGTTACCGAATCGAGTAACAATAATACGTTTAAACCCTGATCTCTAAAATACTCTGCAATAGTTACGGCGCTCTCACAGCCTTTTAAACGCATAAGCGGTGATGAATCAGCTGGCGCTGCAACAACAACTGAGCGTTTACGGCCTTCTACACCGAGTATTTCTTCAATAAATTCTTTTACTTCGCGGCCACGCTCACCTACTAGGCCAACAACAATTACATCAGCTTCGCTACCTCGGGTCATCATACCGAGTAGTACTGATTTACCCACACCAGAGCCCGCAAACAAGCCCATGCGCTGGCCTTGCCCTACTGTAATTATCGAGTTAATAGCACGCACACCTACGTCCATAGGCTTAGTGATTGGTCTTCTTGAAAGCGGGTTTATAGTGTTTTGCGCAAACTTTAAATGATGCTCAGCATTAATTTTACCCAAACCATCTAGCGGTCGACCTAAGCCATCTACCACGCGTCCTAATAAACTCATCCCTACAGGCAAACCTAAATTATTAACTTGAGGAATAACACGCGCACCAGGAAGTACACCAGAAATGTGGTCGTTAGGCATTAAGTACAAAGTTTGATCGTTAAAACCGACTATTTCGGCATCTACAAAGCCGTTCATGGTTTCTATTTTACATTGGCTACCAACGGGCGCACGTAAACCTCTAGCCTCAAGCGTAAGGCCAACAACACGCGTTAAAATACCGGCCACAGCAGGCGCTGGGGTTTTAATATGTTGTTGATACTGAGATAAGCGTTCGCTTAAAGGTGCACGTTGAGTTGACATAACACGCCAATAAAATAGTTAGATACCACTATTATGCAAAAAACTATCCAACGTTTCTTTGACACGTGTTTTAAGAGTCATATCGAGTGACGATTGCGCTGTTTTAACTTCACAGCCACCGCGCTCAAGTGTCGGTTCTGCCATTAATTGCCAGTTATTATCAATAATGGTTTGTTCGCCGTAGCTCTCTTTTATGAGTTCTAAATCTTCGGGATTTAAATATATTCGTACTTTTTCTTGTTCCGCATTAAGTGAATCAATACTTTGCTTTAACGTATGTAAAATTACATCAGGCGATGTTTTTACTTCTTGATAAATAACAGCTTCCGCCAACATGCTAGCAAGTTGTACTAATTGCTTCTCGGCTTGTTCGTCCACTTTATCTAGCGGTGCAGTTAACCCTTCTAAAATAGCTTTTAAACTCGTTAACTGCTCTTCAATTAATGGTTTTACATCATCAAGACCTTGTGTTTTACCTTGCTCTAATCCTTCTTTGTAGCCAGCTTCTTTACCTTCACCAACGCCTTTTTCAAAGCCGTCTATGTAGCCTTGCTCATGACCTTGCTTAAGGCCTTCTTCGTATGCGTCTTGTCTAATGCGTTCAAGCTCAACCATGGTAAGTGCAGGAAGTTCTGGTTCTTGCGGCTCATCAACCGGCATTTCTTCGGCTAATTCTTTTTTGTACAACTCACTAAGCGGTGTGCCGTAAGCTGTAGAGCGATTACCAAAACTGCTCTCATCTGGTGCTACATCTGGAATAGCCCAGTTTTTTAATAATTCATCTGCTTCATCAGCTCGAAGTGTACGTCCTTTGAGTTTGCTCATGGTTTACAGGAACTCCTCGCCACCGCCGCCGCCGAGCTGAATTTCACCTGAGTCAGATAAACGACGCGCTGTTGATAAAATCTCTTTTTGCGCCGCTTCTACTTCGCTTATACGTACCGGTGCCATGGCTTCTAAATCATCAGCAAGCATTTCGGCTGCACGCTTAGACATATTGCCCAGTATTTTATCTTTAAGAGCATCGTCGGTGCCCTTAATTGCTTTCATTAATACGTCTTGTTGAACTTCTCGTAGGATTGCTTGAATACCACGGTCTTCAACATCCATTAAGTTTTCAAACACAAACATTAAGTCTTGAATTTGCTGCGACATCTCTTCGTCGTGCTCACGTATAGAGTCCATTAACTGCCCTTCTACGTTGGTATCTAGGTAGTTCATAATATCTGCAGCAGCTTTTAAGCCACCCATTTTAGCAGCTTGCGCACCAGCTTGACCGGCAAATTGTTTTTCCATGATCTCGTTTAGCTCTTGTAGTGCAGCTGGCTGAACTTCTTCAAGGTTTGCAATACGCATAGTTAAATCTAAGCGCACTTTTTCAGGAAATTGAGCAATAATCTCAGCTGATTGCTCTGGCTCTAAGTACGATAATACAATGGTTTGAATTTGCGGATGCTCATTACGAATAATATTCGCTACTTGCTTAGAGTCCATCCATTTTAATGAATCCAAACCTTTAGCGCCTGAACCCATCACAATTTGGTCAATAAGGCTGGCGGCTTTGTCTTCACCAAGAGCGGCTGTAAGTGCTTTTTTAATAAAGTCTTCTGACTGAAAACCAATAGTACTAAAGCTCTGTATTTGTTCTATAAACAAGTTGTGTACGGCGCTTATTTTAGCTTGTGATAAATCCTGTAACCCAGCCATCGCCATACCCACTTTTTGCACCTGTTTTGGCTCTAAGTGTTTAAGGATTTGCGCGGCATCTTCTTCTGATAAACTCAAAAGTAATATAGCGGCTTTATCTACTCCATCTAGCTTATCAACATCAAAAGCTGGTGGGAGTTGTTTTTGTTCTTGATCAGTCATCTTCTGTTAACCACGCTTTGACTACTTGTGATGATAGTTCTGGTTCGTTAGCTACAAGGGCACGAATTGCTTTAAGTAAATCTTCGTCGCCATGTAAATCTGGTAATTGCAGTGTACCATCACTTGAGAAACCAACCGAAGCAGAATCAAAGTCTTTATTTAGCATATCAAGTGTATTGTCGCCAATATCTACGCCTGAGCTTAATGCATCGTCATCGTATTCTTCTAGTGTATCGTCTGGGTAAATTAAGCGTTTAAGCATTGGTTTAACTACTGCCATTATCAGTACTATAATAACTAAGGCTCCCAATACAAGGCGGGCTATTTTCATAAACCAGTCTTGTTCCCACAGTGGCACTTCTATTGCTAAATTTGTTTCTTCACGTACAAACGGCACTGTTACGACTTCAAGTGCATCACCACGTTGCATATCAAAACCCACACCACCTTGTAGTAAGCGACGAATATTTGACAATGCCTCTACCGAACGTGGAGTCATGGTTGTTTCGCCGTTTTCTCCCACTTTAGGGACGTAGTCAACAGCAACTGATACGCTTATTCTACGTATTACACCGCTTTGCTGGCGCTTATGAGAAATGGTTGTATCGAGTTCATAATTACGTGTGGCTTCTTTGTGGCTGCGTGTTGGTGATGTAGCTGTGCCTGCACCACCTTGCCCTGCAACCTCAGGAATGTTCGAGTTTAACGGTGGCTGATTTGTAAGCGCACCTGGAATACCAACAGCTAGGCCGCCAATGTTATTTTCTTCAAATGTGGTTTCGCTTCTAACCGCTGGTAGGTCTGGGTTATAACGCTTTTGAGTTTCTTCAATTGAGCTAAAGTCCATACTCAAATCAACTTGAGCTGTATAGTTTGCAAGCCCAACAACCGGTATTAAAATACTGTCTATTTTTTCAAGGTACTCTTGTTCGCGCTTACGTTCTAAATCGTATTCTTTACGAGAGCGTGCTGCTAATGAGCTTTGCGAACCTGAATTTAGTAATCGACCATTTTGATCGGTAACAGTAACTCGCATAGGCTCTAAACCCTGTACTGCCGAGGCAATCATATCAACAACAGAGTCTACTTCTTCACGGTCGAGTGAGCGACCACGCTTAAGCGTTAATACAACAGTTGCTGATGGTTTTTTCTCTCTACGCGCAAATACGTTTTCTTTAGGAATAGCTAACAATACTTTGGCGCGAGTAATGTTGTTAAGCTCTTCAATGGTGCGAGCTAATTGTTGTTCACGGCCATGTTTTAGGCGTTCACGCTCTAAGCGTTGGCTTACACCAAAGCCCATATCTTGCATAATTATATCAGAACCCGACGCAGGACCTTGCTCTAACCCTTCTCGAGTCATTAACAGTTTAATATTTTGGTATTCACTTTCATCAACCGATACCACATTGCCATCGAGTTGATATTCAATTTGTTGCGCATCTAAAAAGTCGAGCGTTTGAATCAGCTCTTCAGTTTGCATTTTCCCCAATGGGCGCATATCTGGCTGACGAGCCCAAATAATAATAAAAATCGCGATAGCTAAACAAATAGCTAATGCTATAACCAGTGTTACTTGGCGCAATACATCAACGCCATTTAAAGCACTTAAATAGCCTGATTTTTGTTCTTGTTGATCATCACCACCACTTTGGTCGATACCGCCACCAGCAAGTGCTAGGTCTGTAGATTGGTTAGATTGCGCCACAATAATTCTCCACTACCTAATTAAACAGGCATGTTCATGATTTCTTTATAAGCTTCAACAAGTTTATTACGAACCTGTACTGTAGCCTCAAAAGCAACTGATGATTTTTGAGAAGCAATCATCGCTTCAGCAAGCGATACACTTCGATCCCCCATTTCAACCGCTTTTACTTTTTGACCCGCATCTTGTTGCAAACCGTGCACTGTATTTAGCGCATCACTTAACATGTCGCCAAACTGGGAAGTAGAAGTAGGCTGAACTTGAGTCGGCAATTTATTAATTTGATTATTACGGCCGGCTTCTAAAGCCATTGATTGCATTTCTTGAAATACAGCACTGTTTTGAATTTTCATAATTTATCTCTGACACGCAGTGAACTCTTACAAGTAATAAAGCACAAAGCATGCCAAATAATTAATTATTTAAATACAGTAAGTTAACTTTTTATTTTGGGAGTCAGAGTTTTGACAACCCTAAGTTCGCAGCGCAAACTTAGGGTTTATAGGAGGCTATGCAGGGAGTGAAATACCTAAATCGCGCATTTGCGCTAGTTTATAACGTAAAGTTCGCGGGCTTATGCCCAACGTTTCGGCAACGTCTTTACGTTTACCTTGGCAACGTGCAAGGGTTTCTAAAATAATGCGATGTTCTTTGTCTTTAAGCTCATCTTTATAGCTACCTGTATCTGCCGCTAGTAAGCCTTGTTTAGGTTCAACCTCAACAGGTGATTTTTCATCGTAATATGCAGAGCTTAACGTGCTTTTCTCAATACCTTTATCTGCGTGAGCTAATTCTGTTGGTGATACGGTTTGAGCAGGTGCCAATGAAGGCTCCATAACAAAGTTACTAGATACTAAGTTTTCGATAAAAATTGCATGCTCATTTATCGTGTTACCAGTTCGCAGTATAAGTGCACGCTGTATAACGTTATCAAGCTCGCGTACATTACCAGGCCACGCGTGAGCCAATAACTTTTGCTCAGCAGCTTTATCTAAATATGCCATGGGCTCTTTGCTTTTACTTATATGGCGCTCAATTAAATGCTTAGCCAACACAATAATATCGCCAGGGCGTTGGCACAATGGTCGCCACATTAGTGGAAACACATTAAGTCTGTAATATAAATCTTCTCTAAACTGATTTTTAGCAACCGCTTCTTTTAAATCACGATTACTGGTTGCCAAAATACGTACATCGAGCTGAATTGTTTTACGACCCCCTAAACGCTCTACTTCACGCTCTTGCAGTACGCGTAAAAGTTTAGCTTGTAGCCCTAAGTCCATCTCTGTAATTTCATCGAGTAAAATAGTGCCGCCTTGTGCTTGCTCAAACTTACCCGGACATGCTTGAATCGCGCCCGTAAAAGCCCCTTTTTCGTAACCAAATAAAGTGGCTTCGAGCATATTTTCAGGAATAGCCGCACAGTTAATCGCCACAAATGGTTCATTACAACGGCTCGACTTATCATGAATATAACGAGCGAGTACTTCCTTACCTGAACCACTTGGGCCAAGTACCATTACACTTGCATCAGAGCGTGCTACTTTACTTGCAAGCTCCAATAATTGAATACTGGTTGGGTCGGCAACAATAGGGCCGTCGGTTTCTTTTGCTTTTTCAGGCAAATAACGGCTCACCATATTTAACAGCACTTCAGGTGCAAATGGCTTAGCCATGTAGTCAATTGCACCTAGGCGCATAGCCTCAACCGCATCGTCAATTGTGGCATACGCCGTCATCATCAAAACCGGTAAATCAGGGTGGTTTAATTTAATACTGCGTAGTAAATCAAGGCCACTCATTGCGCCCATTTGCACGTCGCTTACAACAAGCGAAAATTGATCTTTTTTAAGCAGCAACATTGCTTGCTCAGCACTGCTCGCTGCAACACATTCAATACCCGACATTTCAAGGGTATCTATTAAGGCTTCACGAAGCCCAGCGTCATCTTCGACAACTAAAATAGTGTTACTCATAATGACCCCTCTAATTTAGATGTTGCCTTAATAGGCAGTAACAAGCTAAAGCAGGCACCACCCTGCATATTATTAGTCACATCAACACGGCCTTGGTGCGCACTAGCCACCGAACTCACTACAGCAAGCCCTAAACCTGTACCCTGACTTTTTGTAGTAAAAAATGGTTCAAAAATTTTATCGCTTTGGCTTAAATCGACACCGGGGCCATTGTCGCTCACACTAATACGAACCATATCTAAATCTTTTAAATCTCTTTGTGCGCTAATTTTTACTTTTGCACCGCCGCCAATAACTTGAATACTATTGTGCACAAGATTTTGAATAGCACTGGCCAGTGCCGTTTTATTACCGACTATTTGTATATCCGGCTCTGGTAAACTTACATCCAACTCACTTTCATTAAGTGCGACCATCGCATCGGCGCCTGCTTTAACTTCTGTTAAAAGCTGCTGCATTGAAACTTGCTCAACCACTTGCTGATCGCCACTTTTAGCAAATAAAAGCATGTCGTTTACTTGAGTTTCTAAATCTTTTAAGCGCGACATTAACTTTGTTTGAAAGTTATCACGAGATGTTTCGGGTAAGCGCTTTGACCCTAAATTAGCAGCATAAAGCATAGCGGCTGAGAGCGGCGTACGTACTTGATGCGCTAACGATGCAACCATTTTACCCAGCGCGCTTAAACGCTGCATATGTGCAACACGTTTTTGTAAGCGGCGGGTTTCGGTTAAATCCGTCATTAAAATAAGTTGCCCAGGCTCTGGTGCTAAAGCGGTAATATCAAGCTTTATTAGGCGCCCGTCTTTTAAAGACACTTCGTGGCCATCATCTTGATGCGGCCTAAAAGAGCGCTGAATAACATTAAACCAGCGTTCGCCTTCAAGTGGCTCACCAAGCATATCAATCGCTATTTGATTCGCTTTCGCAATCAAGCCTTTGCCATCAAGTACAACCACGCCTGCTGGCATGGTATCAACCAAATGCGAAAGCCAACTTGCTTGCTTGCGCAGATCGCTTAATTCACCAATGTACTCCTCTTGAAGTAAACATGGGTTATACTGATTTGCAGAAAAAAACTGTGGTTTTAGCACGCTAGCAAGGGCCATAATCAAATCTCGAATTGATGTAGATACATGTCTAAATGCACGATTTATACCAAAATTTATTTACATACTTATCATTAAGTTACATAAATAATTTGAGCGACATAAAAATGACGCACACAAAAAGGAATAATAATGAGTGAGCAAATAAAGTGCCGTTGCCCGTGGCTCGACACCACTAAACCCGACTACGTTATTTACCATGATGAAGAATGGGGCGTGCCTCTTTATGATGATACAAAGCTGTTTGAATTTATCACGCTTGAATCCGCACAAGCCGGCTTAAGCTGGTACACAATTTTAAAAAAACGCAGCGGTTATAAAAAAGCATTTGCTAATTTTGATGTAAAAAAAGTAGCGCAATTCACACAAGATGACGTTGAGAGACTAATGCTTAATGAGGGTATTGTGCGCAATCGCTTAAAAATTGCGGCAACTCTTAACAACGCTAAATGCTTTATAGAAATACAAAAAGAATTTGGTAGCTTTAGTAACTACCAATGGCAGTTTGTCGATAATAAGCCGATTATAAGTAATTTGAATAATGTTGAGGACTATCCTGCAATTACAGAGGCATCAACCGCATTTGCGAAAGATTTAAAAAAACGGGGTTTTAAGTTTTTAGGACCAACCACCGTTTATGCCCATATGCAGGCCTGCGGCATGGTTAACGATCACAGTAATGATTGTTTTAGAAAAGAAGAAATTATTAAGGCTTTTAGTCGTGAGTAAGCAGGTAAATAGGTAGTAAGTAATTAAAAGCTTCGCTTTTCACGTGAGCAAGCTCTACGTCTACCGCCAAAGTTTAAGTTTGCGTTTATCTTGTAGATACCATCTCTCATTTTAAGCTTCAAGGTCGTATTTAACTTTCTTGGAGCTTAAACGCTTCTTGGTTTTTTATTACACCAAAACATATATGAATGAGCTTTCGCATATTTGCACACACAGCTTGCATCGGTGTTTTACCATTATTTATTAACGTTAACTTGTGTCGTTTTATTGTTTTATTCCATTGCCCAGCGACAATGGCCGCCATATAAAGTTTACATCGAATTCTGGCTGGCCCAAGTTTACTGATTGATGTTCGCCCTTTTAATTTACCCGATTCATTGTGCCGTGGGATTAATCCACAATAAGCCGCCGCTTCTTTGGCTTTATTAAATTTCTTAGCCGCAAATAAATACGTCAGCTCTCTCGATAATACGGGCCCAATGCCAGGGATAGACTCTAGGGCGTGTTGATCTTTGCGGTATAAAAAACAAACAGCATGAGAATAAGGTATAATTGAATTCGCTAAAAAACGTTACACCGAACCCTCATGCCAAGATTAATGTTAACAGACGCGACATGGAATGTCTTATCAAAAGTAATGCA